>NZ_KE992682.1:15933-29553 GCF_000466465.2 Clostridium sp. KLE 1755 | reverse complement strand
TTTTTTTTTTTTTTTTTTTTGTGAAAAGTGTTGACGCGCGGAAAAAAGTTGCATATAATCTAGTTATGAAATGGGTTTCAAAATAATAGGCTCCGATTTTTGGGCAGTATTTTAGGAGCAACAGGAGGGAAAAAGAGTGAAAAAATCTAAAAAAAATGCAGCCGCAGTTAAGGCGGTAGGAAAGAAGAGAACTGTATGGCAGAATATCATACGTTACAGAGTCTTAATTCTGATGTGTCTTCCGGCAATTTTATTCTTTCTGGCATTTAACTACATTCCGCTGCCGGGTATCTATGTTGCCTTTGTTAATTACAATTATCGTGGAGGTATTTTTGGTAGTCCTTTTGTTGGACTGGACAATTTCAAGTTCCTGCAGACATCGGGTAAATTATTTGAATTAACCAGAAATACGGTTCTTTATAATCTGGCATTCATTATCCTGGGCAACCTGGTAGCAGTTTTCCTTGCTATCCTGTTGAATGAAATGAGGAGCAAATGGTTTAAGAAGGTTTCCCAGACAATGATGTTCCTGCCTTACTTTATTTCTCAGGTTCTTGTAGGTCTGCTCGTTTACAACATGCTCAACTACGACTACGGTTTTGTGAACTCTGTACTGAGCAGCCTGGGCATGGAGAAATGGGGACCCTACTCCAATCCTAAAGTTTGGCCGTTCCTCATTGTACTGGTAAATCTGTGGCAGAACACAGGATATAACTCGGTAGTATACTTCGCCGCAATCATGGGCATCGATGCTGAAATCATTGAGGCGGCCAGGGTAGATGGAGCAAATGCCTTCCAGAAAATCCGCTACATAATTATCCCTGGTTTACGTCCTACTATCGTAATCCTTCTCCTGTTTGCACTGGGCGGCATTGTAAGAGGCAACTTCGGTTTGTTCTACAACATAATCGGACAGAACTCCATCCTTTATCCGACCACCGACATTATTGAAACTTACGTATATCGTGCGACAATTACCGACTTTAATTTCTCTACCGCATCCGCAGTTGGTTTTTATCAGTCGATCATAGGATTTGCACTGGTTATGCTTTGTAACTTTGTGGTTAAGAAAATTGAACCGGATTATTCATTATTCTAATACGGGAGGAGAATTAGAATGTCAAACACGAACACGAAATCAATGAACGGGACGAAAATTAAATTGGATATTTCCGATAAGATTATTCGTACGTTAGGATACATATTAGTTACTATCTATGCAATTGCCTGTGTTTTTCCCTTTTTGATTATTCTGGGAACTTCATTTACCTCAGAAGCGATTGTGCGTGTGGAAGGGGTGCAGTTAATTCCCAAGGAATTTACCACCTATGCTTATGAACTTATTTTAAAAGCCGGAACAATCGGCGGATCTTATATCGTAACAATTTTAATGACGGTATGCGGTACGGCCGTTGGCTTAAGCATCATTGCCATGACGGGCTATGCGCTGCAGAGAAAGGATTTCCCTTACAGGAATGCTATTTCTTTCTACATTTATTTTACAAGCCTTTTCCAGGCGGGACTTGCACCCTATTACCTGGTAATGACACAGTTTTATCATCTGAAGGACAGCTATCTGGCAGTATTTCTTCCTCTGCTGATGTCACCCTGGCTGATTATCCTGATGAAGAACTTTGTTAAGGCAATCCCTCACGAAATCACCGAATCCGGCAAGATAGACGGCGCAGGCGATATGAGAATCTTCGTTTCCCTGATTCTTCCTATGCTGAAGCCGGCGTTGGCAACCATTGGTCTGTTCCTGGCATTGGGCTACTGGAACGAGTGGTATCAGTCTTCACTGTTCTTAAGCTCCAAGGTAACCTATAAGCCACTGCAGTACAATCTTTACGAAGTTGTAAATAAAGTACAGAGTCTGAAGAACTCTGTGGCCGGAACCTATGTAACCCTGACGGATCTTCCGTCCGAAACACTGAAAATGGCAACTGCAATGGTATCCTGCGGACCTATTATTTTCCTGTATCCGTTCGTTCAGAAGTATTTTATCGGCGGTATTACCGTAGGTGCAGTAAAGGGCTGATTTATTCAAGGTGACAATTCCACACAGAAGGAATTCACATATAAAAATTATTTAAATTTTAAGGGAGGATGTAAGCATGAGCAGACTCAGTAAAAAAATGATGGCACTCCTGTTAACCGGTGTCATGACAATGTCTCTTGCAGCGTGCGGAAGCAGCGGCAGCACAGAAACCGGAAGCAGCAGCGGCAGCACAACCACTCCGGCAGCTTCTACAGAAGCGTCAGAAGGAGGAAGCGAAGCGGCAGATGCAGAGGTGGATCCCAATAACCCGTATGCAGGAATCGATACCTCTGAGCATGTAACAATTACCTATATGACCGTAGGTGATGCCAAGACAAATGGTGAGCAGGAAGCGGCTCTGGCAGAAATCAATAAGATTCTGGAATCAGAAATCAATACCACGCTGGAAGTTTACAATATTGGATGGACAGACTATCTTTCCAACTACAACCTGACACTGGCACAGATGGACGGTAGTGTTGACCTGGTAGGTACAGGTACTGACTGGTTGGATGCATGGCCTAACGCACAGCAGGGCGCATTCCTTGAACTTTCTGAGGATATGCTGAAAACCTATGCACCTTTAACCTATGCGCAGGTTCCGGCAGAGAACTGGGATAAATGTAAATACAACGGAGAAATTTATTTCCTCCCTGAAGATCACTTTACTCAGTGGACCAACCATGGCTTTATGTACCGTATGGACTGGGCAAAAGAAGCAGGTCTGGAAAACGGCGTACATAGCTGGGAAGATCTGACAACCTACTTCAAGAGCGTTAAAGAGAAACATCCTGATGTCCTTCCTTGGGACAGTGACGGAACACACAACGTTCAGCTTGTAGGCGGATGGATGGCATCTCACACAGACTTCATCTCCATTGATGGTATCTGTGCAGGCGCATTATACGGAGGCCGCACCAATGATCCTTATACTCTCTGGTCTCCTTTCTATGAAGGCGATGAACTGGTAGAATTCGCTAAGATGATGAAGGAATGGGATACCCTCGGTGTTTGGAAGACAGACGTTCTGAACAATACCGGTGTTGATAACAGAGAAGAAATGTTACAGGGACAGACTTCCGTAGATCAGCACCATACAGAGACCTGGTATGGTACTGTAAGACCCAGAATGGACAAAGAACAGCCTGGTTCTGATGTTGGCTTCTTCTGGTTCGGCGAAGAAACTGGCAACCTGGTAGCTCTTAACATTACCCATGGCGCAATGGCTATTTCTGCAGCAAGCAAGAATCCTGAAAGAGCGCTGATGGTAGCTGATTATCTGAGAAACAATGAAGAAGTTTATCACCTGATCTGCTACGGCAGGGAAGGCGAGCAGTATGTTTATGATGAAGCAACAGGCACAAGACAGCAGCCTGAAGGCTATACAGATGAAGGAAAAGGTATTGCTTTCAACTACTGGTGGGGCAGAAACGACGATCTGGAAATCCCGGACGGCAAGAGAGACCTGGTAAGCTATGAAGCTCTGTGTGCGGAATATGATAAGGTAAAGATTGACTATCCTTATGGTAAACTGGTACCGGATCTGTCAGCTATCCAGTCCAATATCAATAACATCAATGAAATTCATGATAACTACATGAAGAAGATTTCTTATGGTAAATATGATGGCAGCGCAGAAGATATCGTTGCTGAATACAGAGCAGCATTACAGAGTGCAGGCTTTGAAACAGTTCTTGAAGAATTACAGAAACAGGTAGATGCGGTTTATAAGTAGGATATAAGATTTAATACCTGAAAAACTTTGCCGGCTGTATATCGGGTATGCAGCCGGCAAAATTTGTATCATCCCATCAATTATTCAGATAATATTTATTTTAATATACATATAATTAAAAATTTATGTATAATGGAGTGGAAAATTCAATAACCGATGTTATTCTCAGATAGATTGAAAAATATTGACTTTTGGAAAAGGAGTAGGAGAGGGAATGAAGGAGAGTATTTTTGAAATCAGGGATGATTTTTATTTGGACGGAAAAACGTTCAAAATCATATCGGGAGCTATTCATTATTTCAGAATTGTTCCTGAGTACTGGCGTGACAGACTGGAAAAACTGAAAGCAATGGGGGCTAATACAGTGGAAACCTATGTGCCCTGGAATATGCATGAGCCCCAAAAAGGACAGTTCAGGTTCGATGGTATGCTGGATATAAAAAAGTTTATCCTGCTTGCTCAGGAACTGGGGCTTTATGTCATCGTGCGCCCTTCTCCGTATATATGCGCGGAATGGGAGTTTGGCGGACTTCCGGCATGGCTGCTGAAAGAAGATGGGATGCGTCTGAGAGCCTGCTATGAGCCTTTTTTAAATGCTGTTCGTGAATATTACAAGGTGCTGTTCCCCGTGCTTACACCTCTTCAGATTACAAACGGCGGTCCAATAATACTGATGCAGGTGGAAAATGAATATGGCTACTACGGTGACGATACCAATTATATGGAAGCTATGAAACAGATTATGTTGGAAAATGGTGTAACGGTACCCCTTGTAACCTCTGATGGCCCCATGGATGAATCCCTTTCCTGCGGCAGGCTGCAGGGCGTGCTTCCCACCGGCAATTTCGGTTCAAAAACAGAGGAGCGCTTTGATGTGCTGAAAAAGTATACGGACGGCGGCCCTCTGATGTGTACGGAATTCTGGGTGGGGTGGTTTGATCATTGGGGCAATGGCGGCCATATGCGCGGTAATCTGGAAGAAAGTACGAAGGATCTGGACAGGATGCTGGAGCTGGGGCATGTGAACATTTACATGTTTGAAGGCGGAACCAACTTTGGTTTTATGAATGGCTCAAACTATTATGATGAACTGACGCCGGATGTTACCAGTTATGATTATGACGCAGTGCTTACGGAAGCCGGCGATTTCACCCTGAAATATGAAAAATACAGGGAAATCATCGGAAAACATACGCAGCTTCCGACAGTTGCTTTTACTACGGACATTAAAAAGAAGGATTATGGAATTCTGAAAGTACAGGAGAAGGTCGGATTGTTCCAGGTACTTGAAGATATTTCTGTTCCCGTAAAGAGTACTTTTCCGATTCCTATGGAAAAGCTGGATCAAAGCTACGGTTATATCCTTTACCATACAGCTTTGGAAAGAGAACAGAATCTGGAAAAAATCCGTCTATGGGGAGCGAATGACAGGGCGAATATATTTGTGGATAATAAACCGGTGATTACGTTATATGATAGAGAATTACTGGCAGAAGCCCAGGTAAATGTGGATTTTGAATCCGGAGCTCCACTGGATATCCTGATAGAAAATATGGGCCGTGTCAATTTCGGGCCTCGTATGGAGTATCAGAGAAAGGGAATTGAAGGTTGCGTACAGTTAAACGGGCATATGCATTATAACTGGGATATGTATACATTGCCTTTGGATAATCTGGATAAGCTTGATTTTACTAAGGGATATAAGGAAGGAACTCCGGGATTTTATCGTTTTACCTTTGAAGTGGAGGAAGCGGGAGATACATTTTTGGATTTTGCAGGCTGGGGAAAGGGTTGTGCATTCCTTAATGGTTTTAATTTGGGCCGGTTCTGGGAGATAGGGCCTCAGAAACGCCTCTATATACCAGCGCCGCTATTGAAAAAAGGAGTTAATGAAATTATTCTTTTTGAAACAGATGGCAGGGCTGCGGATGAAATCAGTCTGAAGGCCGAACCGGATGTAGGTTAGAAATTATAATGACACTCCACTCATGAGCTTATCCTAAATCGTACTGATTGGCCGTGAAAGTGCAAATTTTGTATAAAATTTGCACAAAACCGATTTTTGGTAAAAAAAGATTGGTTTATTCCGCGGTATGTATTATAATAAAATATAATGATACCGGTTTCATTGACATAGTTACTATATGCGGGGGAAGAAGCGGGGGAGGCGTGTTATGGAAAAAGAGACTATAAGTATCTATACAATTGCAAAGGAAGCGGGGGTATCCCCCGCTACGGTTTCCAGAGTCCTGACAGGGAACGCGAAGGTAAGCGAGGATAAGAAATCCAAAGTTCAGGCATTAATACGTAAATACGATTTCAGGCCCAATGCTTTGGCCAGGGGATTAAGCAGTGTGGAAACCAAAATTATCGGCCTGATGGTTTCTGATATCAGAAATCCTTTCTATGCTACGATGGCTGTGGAATGTGAAAAGGAGGCCAATAAGAATGGGTATCTGCTTATGTTGTGTAATTCCCTGGGAAGTAATGAGATGGAAGTATCTTATTTGGAAAAGTTTTCAGGACAAAGGGTGGATGCGATTATTCAAATTGGAGGAAAAGTTGATGAACTGGTATCGGATACCAGATATGTGGAGAATATCAATCGAATTGCCAATACAACACCGGTTTTGATTACTGGAAAACTGGATGGTGCTGACTGTTATCAGGTGAATCTTGATGAAGGTCAGTCCATGGAACTTATGATGCAATTTCTGATTGAAAACGGTCACAGGGATATTGCGTTGATTGGCGGCCGTGATAATGTAAAATCAACTTTGGATAAGCGTCTTCGTTACCGCCAGATACTGCGTAAATACGGGATTCCTGTGCGCGAAGAATATATTGTGGATGGTATCAGTTATGACATAGAAAGTGGGAATGCAGCAATGTATCACTTTATCCGGGAAGATCATCCCATGCCCAGCGCGATTATCGCTATCAATGACTTTACGGCTGTGGGGATTGTCCGCGCGCTGCGGGAGCAGGGCTACAGCATTCCGGATGATATCTCCGTGGTGAGCTTTGATAATACTTATATTGCAGAGACCTGTATGCCAAGGCTGACCTGTGTCGGCTACGATTATAAGCTGTTCGGGAAGACTCTGATCGAAACAGCCATACAGGCTATCCACAATGAGGAGCCGCCGCGGGTACAGATGGTGAAATCCAGGCTGGTGATTCGGGATTCCTGCAAGCAGGTGCGTTAAGTATTGGATTTCCGGTTCCGGGCTGGCCGGCGGTATGCCTGGAGGGGTGAGAGGAAGGGAGACAGCAGGGAATGTTTTACCGGATGAATCCCCGGATTCTGCCATCGGTCAGGCTGGCGGATTCGGTGGTGATTGAACCGCCTTACGTGCACCGGAGAAGAAAGGCGGACGAATACATAGTTTATCTCATTAAGAAGGGCGTCATGTATCTGGAGGAGGACGGACGGGCGGTTACCCTTCAGCCGGGGGATGTATTTGTACTGGATCCCCGGTTTACGCATGTGGGAGTGAAAGCCTCCTGGTGCGAGTATTTTTACGTACATTTCAGGCATCCTGAAATAGAACCCTTTGAAGAAGAAAAGGGATTCCAGAAGCTTCTGCTGGAGAACAGGCAGGAGTCGATCCAGAGTGATATTTTCAGCTATGAAAAGTGCGAAGGCCAGAGCCTGTATCTTCCGAAGCATTACCATATGGCTGATTACAGCAGTCTTGTTAAGGTGACGGAGCTTTTGAATGAGGCGGTGGAAAATAACACGACACAGCTGGAGAATTATAAAACCATGCTGGCCTGTAAGATACTGGAGGCTTTTGTGGAAATTGGCAGAAGCTATGTATCCACGGAGACGGTTGCCTATGTGGAGGAGCAGCCCCGCTCCTACCGGAATGTACAGGAAATGCTGAATTACCTGAACAGGGAATATGCCGGGGATATCACGGGTCAGCTTCTGGAAAAGGAATTCGGCGGCAATTTTGATTATATGAACCGTACCTTTAAGAAGGTGACGGGGCAGACGATTTTCAGGTATCTGAACCGGGTGCGGATCAACCATGCCAAGGCGCTGATCCTCAATTCCCCCTGGAAAATGTCCAAAATCGGGGAAAGCGTTGGATTCCCGGATGAATACTATTTCAGCAGGGTTTTTAAAAAGTATACAGGAAAATCGCCCACAGAATATGCCAGGGAAGGCCTGAACGGGAGAAAAAGCGGGAAATGACAGAATGCGTCATTTCCCGTTTTTGATTCCGTTGGCACAGCTTATGGCCAGCAAATGAAATTCCAGACAGCGGTTATCCCTGTAAAATTTTTTCATAAGCTGGGAGAGCGGATGGCCCTCCAGGCCGCCGCCCGGATCATGATGGTGCAGGTATTTCTGGAACTG
The DNA here is from genome assembly GCF_000466465.2 of Clostridium sp. KLE 1755. NCBI lineage: Bacteria > Bacillati > Bacillota > Clostridia > Eubacteriales > Clostridiaceae > Clostridium > Clostridium sp. KLE 1755. Next base: position 21,411 of record NZ_KE992682.1, on the reverse strand, counting down.
TGCCGTATTATTGTGCGGCAGATGGAGAAAATAAGGCTCCGTATTCTGAAAAACAGCGTCACAGAGAAGACATATGAGAAGCTGCTGCTCTCTTTTGGTCACAATACGTTCCGACTGGTAAAGCACCTTCCCGGAAGGGGAGAGGAAACGGATGATGTAAAAGCCCAGGCCCCGCAGGGCCGGCCCGGCCGACGGGGAGGGAAAGCCGCGGGGAGACGGGAAGCCTATGGATTCATAGGCCTCCAGCCAGATGGAGCGGCCGGTTTTCAGCCGGCAGCAAAAGGCGATGTTCTGGGCAAAATTTTCTGTCTCCGAGCCATCAAATTCCACACCCATTTCAGTCATAAAGCAGATGGGATCGTATTCCGCCACTTCCCAGCTAATCGTCCCTTTCCGGGTGCGTTCCGTAAGCGCGGCCAGCAGCCTGCGGATTTCTACCGATTCAAATTCCATGATTTTTCCTTTCATCGGAGAAAAAAGATCCCCGTTTATTATGTTATGTAAATTTGTAAGCAGCGCGCATCTATATAAGCATTCCCGGAAAACAATCTTTTATTACGGATTAAATAATTATACTATAATAATAAATTAATTATATAGTTTATTATAATATACTATATCTAAGGTTACAATGAGTCATATAAGACGTAATGCAGGAGGCTGGTCTTGGTGACGGTGAATACGAAAGCGCTTGGTGAAAGAATAAAAGCAGCAAGAAACAGGATGGAAATTGGTCAGGAAAAGCTGGCGTCATTGGCTGTGGTGGAACCGTCCCGCATATCGAATTTGGAGTCGGGAAATGAGAGGCCCAGCCTGGCTGTTTTATGCAGTATTTCCAAGGCTCTTTCTGTCCGGAATGATGAGCTTCTGTGTGACAGTGTATTGAAATCCGGCAGAGTGTTCAGATGGGAAATAATGGATACGCTGGAGGACTGCAGTGCTAACGAACAGCGTCAGCTGCTTTATATTTTAAAATGGTATAAAGCAACGCTGCGGATGGACGAGGACTATACGGAAGCTATAAAGCTGTTGGAGAGGAAGAAATGGAATGGGAAGAAGGAAAGGGGAAAAGAAGCAGCTGACGCAGGCGGAGAAGAAAGAGATGGGAAAACGGATCAAGATAGCCAGAATCAGGGCGGACATGACTCAGGAAATGCTGGCTGATGCAGTCGGTATTGTTCCGGTATATGTCAGCCGGATTGAATCAGGACTCGGAAATCCCAGTCTGGAGATCATTGTAAATATAGCCAATGCGCTGTATGTATCTGTGGATGAACTTCTCTATGACGAGCCTGACAGAAAGGAACCCCAGCTGCCGGGAGGATATATAGAGCTGCTTAAGGATTGCGATGAGTATGAGACCAGAATTCTCTCTTACGTATTGAAAATGAGTAAGAAAACGCTGAGGGACAGTTCAGATTTCAGAAAAATGATAGAAGAAATGGAATCTAAGAAAATTAAAGGTAAACAAAGAAAAATACAAAAGAAGCCTCTGCCGTAATGGAAAACGACAGAGGCTTTTTAATATCAATATGCCTGATCCGGTTACGCCGATTCGGTTATACCTTCCGCAGCGTCCAACGCCGCGACCGCCAGCGGAAGAAGAAGGTGATTCCACGGAACAGTTCATCCATCATGAAGGCAATCCAGCAGCCTGTCAACCCCAGTCCCAGCCGGATTCCCAGAATATAGGAAAAGAGGATGCTCATGGTCCAGCAGGAAATAATGGAAACGATCATGGAGAATATCACATCCCCGGCGCCGCGCAGGGAGTTATCCTCGATATGGTTGAAGGCCCTGCCGATTTCCACAAAAATATCGATAAACAGGATGGGACGTGCCAGAGCCATGATTTCCGCACTGTCTGTAAACAGGCCCATCAACGGTCCGCCGAAAAGGAAAATCAGGGTGGAGCCGGCGGCGTTTAACAGAACGGCAATGCGCAGGTTCTGCATGTTCAGCCGGTAAGCCTTATCATATTCCCCTGCTCCGGTCATCCAGCCGATAATGAGGGAGGTCGCCATGCCAAGGGACATACCGATCACATAGACATAAAAGAATATGGTGGACAGGTATATTTTGGTAGAGATGGCCGCCGTCCCCAGAACCGCGAGGATGGAGGTGGATACCACCTGGGAAGTGGAATAGGAAAGTGAGCTGATTCCGCCGGGAAGACCGATATGCAGGATATTTCCGATGCATTTCAGTGTTTTCAGGTTCTTTTTACGGAAGTTTAGCTCCAGGGAGCTTCTCAGCAGGCATACCACAATCAGTACAAAGGCAGCTCCGCGGCTGATTACGTTGGTAATCGCAATGCCGCTGACCCCATGAAGCGGAGTTTCAAACGGCCGGAAAATAACGATTACATTCAGCACGGCGTTCAGGAAATTCATGAACAGTGATACCCAGACCGCTATTTTCGGCAGGCCGTAGCTCCGGAAGATGGCGGAAATGGAAGATATCAGCGCCTGGAAAAAGGAGAAGGAGATGCAGATCCGGAAATAAACCGCCGCATCCTCCAGCACCTGGCCGCTTAACTGCATCATTTCCATCAGCCTGTGGGCAAAGAGGGAAAGCACGGTCCCCACCACGAGGCTGAGCGCCAGCCCGCAGAATATGGAGGTGAAGGCGGCGTCCGAAGCCGCCTCCTTCTGCTTTGCCCCCAGCCGGTGGCTGATAAAAATGCTGGCGCCGGTGCTGATAACCGTATAAAAGGTAAATATCATGCCCATCAGCTGGTTGGCTGCGCCTACGGATGCCACGGCCTCATCGGAATAGTGGCTGAGCACCAGCGTGTTGACGGTTCCCATGGAGTTGGTAAGCAGCATTTCCACAAAGAAGGGGAGAAACACCGATACCAGCGTTAGCGTCCCCTGAGGCGTTTCAATCCGGCTCAGGGATTTGTCATACAATTGAAAGATCTTTTTTTGCCCGGTCAAAGTATCCATATTCTGTCATTTCCTCGATTCCGTCAGCTTCAGGCATTTTCTTCTATAATAAGTGTTTCTTCGGGCAGGTTTTCCGCGTGGGCGCGCAGAGTGATGGCCCCGTCCCCCGTGCGGCGTATGTAAGCGATGAGGCGGCCTTCGTGTGCCCTTCTGGAAGAATCGGAATAAGGCGTGTTGTCAGCCAGGTCACCGTTTTCCAGCCCCAGGAGAACGCCGCTGCCGGTAACCTGCGCCTCTACAAGGCAGTCCGCATTGCCGATACGGCATCCCTCGCTGTCAGCAACCGTGATCTCCACCTGATAAACAGGGTGAAGGCCATCCGCGTTTTCTACTTTTTCCCGTGCGGAGCGCCAGCGGGAAAGCAGCAGCTTCGCCGCATCCCCTGTGGTATGAAGGGTAAAGCTTACACAGCCTTCACTGGAGGCTGCGGAAAGCTTCCCTGCCACGGCCTTCAGTTCGCCTGGCTCATAATCCACGATCCATTCCATGCAGCCGTCCCCGTCCAGTTCCTTCCGGGCGCCCAGGGATTTCCCGTTCAGGAAAAGCTCCGCTTCAGGCTGGTTGGTGAACAGGCGGACCAGAACCTTATCGCCGGATTCATAGTTCCAGGATTCATATAAAGGCATCCATTCCTCGTGGTTTCCTTCGTATTTTACCGTGGCAAGATATACCATGGGACTTTCTGACCAGAAGGACTTTCTGCGGTAATAGCGTGCTTTTGGGAAGCCGGCAAGCGTCAGGAGCCCGGCGGAGGAGCCGTGGATAGGCCAGCCGTGCGCTTCTCCCAGGTAATCGATGCCGGTCCAGAGGAACTGGCCGCTGATATAATCGTTATCCCTTACAGCCTTCCAGGCCTGATAGCTGTGTCCGTTTTCACTGCCCAGGAAAGGCAGGGTGGGAAAACGGCGGTGATCCTCTTCATACAGATGCTCCTTATAGTTGTAGCCCACCACATCCAGCGCGTCGAAATAATGCAGCCTGGAGGAAAGCTCCGGGAATGCTGCGGCCAGCGTTACCGGGCGTGTGGAATCGTACTGTCTTACAATGCCGGCCAGCTCTGCCGCGATGGGCGAAAGCCGTTCCATGTTCGGCTTATCAGGATTGTACATCCGCTCCGCGGCGGGCTTATTTTTGTCATTGTTGCCCGTCATTTCTCCAAATAAAGGATGGCAGTAGGGATCATTGGGGTAGTCGATTTCATTTCCGATGCTCCACATGATAATGGAAGGATGGTTCCTGTCCCTTAAAACCATGGCCGCCAGATCCTTTTCATGCCATTCCGGGAAATCCTCAAAGTAACCCTGATGCTTGGGCGGGTATACATTATGTCCTGTGGACCATTTGTTTTTCGGGTTTTCCCACTCGTCGAAGGCCTCATCCATCATCAGGAAGCCCATTTCATCACACAGATCGTACAGCTCCGGCATATGGGGATTATGGCTGGTGCGGATGGCGTCGCAGCCCATTTCCTTCAGCGCGGTCAGTCTGCGCTCCCAGACTTCTTTTGTCATGGCGGCTCCCAGGCAGCCTCCGTCATGGTGGACGCAGACGCCCTTCAGCTTCCGGTTTTTCCCGTTCAGGAAAAATCCCTTATCCGCATCAAAACGGAAGGTACGGATGCCCACTTTACCTGAAAATACTTCGTAGCCCTCTTCCCCGTTTACGGAGAGCACCGTATTGAGGCGGTACAGATAAGGGGATTCCGGGGACCAGAGGCTGGGGTGTTTCACACATCCGTTTAAAGCGATGGTCTTTTTCTCTCCCGGGGCAAACTCCGCACAGGAAGATACCTCCAGCACTTTTTTCCCCTCTGCGTCCCAAAGGGAGCTGATCAGGGAAACGCTGGCCTTATCAGTCCCCTCGTTCACGATTTCATGGGAAACCTCCACCTGGGCTGATTTTCCGTCGTCACCATAAAGCGTGGAAAAGAAGATCCCGTTCTGTACGGGATGCACCGCCTCTTCCACAAGGACGCACACCTTCCGTGTGATGCCGGTTCCCGTAAACCATCTGGAATCCGCCACATCCGTGTGGGTTACCTTAACGCTTACCTCATTGTCCATATCCCCGAAAAAGGCCTTTTCGCTGATGTCATAAGCAAAAGGGACATAGCCGTTGGGACGTTTTCCCAGGTAATAGCTGTTGCACCATACCTGGCTGTTTTTATATACTCCGTCGAACAGCAGTGAGATTTTCTTCCCCCGGTATTCCTCCGGCAGTGTAAAACGAACCCGGTACCAGCCGGTCCCGCCTGCCAGGTATCCCGTACCGCTGGAATATTCCTGGCTGAAGGGCTGTTCCACCGACCAGTCGTGGGGAATTACCACGTCGCGCCAGCTGCTGTCATCATAACCCTTATACCAGGCGTCTTCCGCCTCGCCAAGGTGAAATTTCCAATTTTCTTCAAGCCTCATCGTCAAACTGTCCATATATCTGTCCTCCGTTTTTTTCATGCCCGTCCGCTGTTGATAACTGGCAGCTGCCTTTCTGCGGCCAGGCCTTATTCCCGCGAGCAACGAGCCAAGTAGCC
>NZ_KE992682.1:0-15833 GCF_000466465.2 Clostridium sp. KLE 1755 | reverse complement strand
CCCGTTGCTTGCAGCGGGGTCTTTGATTTGATGCCGGCGGCAGTGTTTTTACCCGCCGTTTTCCCACGTAATTTTTAATCACGCTCTAACCAAGTATAAATAAAATCTGCCGGAAAACAATGGAGATAAGATGCTTCTTTTTATCTTTTAGCGACTTCCGTTTCTGTGCGGCATAAAAAACAGGCATTGCAGGGAGGATGTGTGACGCCCGCAGCCGGTCAGCCCCCATAGCGCCGCCGGTATTCGGCAGGCGTGCAGCCGGATGCCCTGCGGAACACCTTACAGAAATAATTCCCGCAGGAGAAACCGCAGTCCCGGGCCACTGCTTCCACGGGCATGGTGGTGTTCAGAAGCAGGGACAGCGCATGGGAAAGCCGCAGCCCGGTCAGATATCTGACCGGGGACTGCCCGGTTTCCTTGGTAAAAAGCCGGGTGAAATAGGCGGAGGAAAGCCCCTTGTACGCCGCCAGCTCCTCTATGGAAAAATGCTCCGGGAAATGCTCTTTCATGTAGCGGATGCTTTCCTCCACACAGGACGTCAGCGCAGGCCGCTGCGGTTCCTCCAGGGTCCGCAGCAGCGAAGACAGAAAGCGGTAAACCAGATCTCCGCCCTCATACCGCCGCAGCTGACGGCCATTTGTCATATCCTCGTGCAGGTTCAGCCACAGCTGTATTGGAAAGCTGTCCGCGGGAACCGTAACTACCGGGCCGAAGCTGTCTCTTATTTTCCGGAAAAAAGGAACGGCTGCCGGGCCCTGAAAATGCACATACAGATATTCCCACCGGTTTTCCGGTTCTCCCGCAGGCAGATAGTACCTGCTTTTTTCCGGGATACAGGAGAAAAAGGCGGTGCCGGCGGAAAGCCTGCGGCTGCCCTCCTCCGTCTCAAAAACCCCCTCCCCCTGAAAGGTATACTGAAACAGAAAGCCGTCATAATCCCGGTCGTCATTATAGAAATCATACTTCTCGGACTGCCTTTTTTCGATGCCGAAATCCAGAAGCATAAGCGGTTCCTCCGCCAATTGCCCCGGATTGAGGAAGCCGAAGGTTCCATAAGTTTGTAAGGTCAAAAAATTACCCTCCGTTATCGTTTTTTTATTCTTGTGCTGTCAATATGGGAATATTATAATCAAGTCAGACAGGAAAGACAATGAAAACAGAACAATAATTTCCGGTGTCAAAAAAATACCATGCAGGAGAAAATTCCTCTGCTTGCCAGAGGACTCGCATTTTGCTCCGCAAAACTTAGGAGGAAAATCCTCTGCTCGCCAGAGGGCTCGCATTTTGCTCCGCAAAACAAGGAGGATTTGATAATGGATAAAAACAGGTTTGCCATGACGCCGCCCATGGGCTGGAACAGCTATGACTACTATGATACCACGGTGAATGAAGAACAGGTGAAGGCCAATGCCGACTATATGGCGGCTCATTTGAAGCAGTACGGCTGGGAGTACATCGTTGTGGACATCCAGTGGTATGCCTATGGGGCGGGAAGCATGCGCGATAAGCATCAGTATATCCCCTTCAGCAAGCTGGAAATGGATGAATACGGAAGGCTCCTTCCCTGCCCGGAGCGTTTCCCTTCCGCTGCGGACGGGGCGGGCTTTAAGCCTCTGGCGGATTACATACACGGCCTGGGCCTGAAATTCGGCATTCATATTATGAGGGGGATTCCCCGTGCGGCCGCACAGAACCATCTGCCGGTGCTGGGAAGCAGCCAGACAGCGGACGAGGTTGCCAATCCTTCTTCCATCTGCGGCTGGAATCCGGATATGTACGGCCTGAGAAAGGATATGGAGGGCAGCCAGGCTTACTACGATTCCCTGCTTGCGCTGTATGCCCAGTGGGGAGTGGATTATATCAAATGTGACGACATCTGCAACACCAGTATTTATCGGGAAAACCAGTATTCGGCCGCCCATGAGATCGAAATGCTCCACAAGGCCATTGAAAAATGCGGCCGTTCCATCGTTCTCAGTCTTTCTCCCGGCCCTGCGCTGATTGAGAAGGCATGGCATTATGAGAAGTATGCCAATATGTGGCGTATTACCGATGATTTCTGGGATAAATGGGAACTTCTCCTGAACATGTTCTACCGCTGCGAGCTGTGGCAGAACCACGTGACACAGGGCTGCTATCCGGACTGCGACATGCTGCCGTTGGGCTGGCTGGGCAAGGGCTTCGGTGAAGAAAGGCAGACCAATTTTACAAAGGAAGAGCAGGTGACCATGATGACCCTGTGGTGCATCTTCCGTTCGCCCCTGATGCTGGGCGCGGAAATGCCCAAGCTGGACGAATGGACGCTTTCCCTGCTCACCAATGAAAGGGTGCTGGCGCTTATGGGATCGGAGTACCATGGCGTACAGGTGGAACGGGACGGCGTGCATGCGGTATGGGCCAGCAGGAAAAACGGAGAGGATGCCGTTTATGCCGCGCTGTTTAATTTCAACGATGAAGAAAAGGAAGTCGGCGTAAAGACGGAGGATGTGTATGCCGCCGTATCCGCGGAGGTTCCTGATTTGGATCAGGAGCTTGTGATGGAGGAGCTTTGGACCGGAGAAGTGCAGCAAAGCAGGGGAAGCGTGATTTCCAGCGTTGTGAAGGCACATGGCGCGAAGCTTTTCTGTATCCGCAGAGCCTGAAAATAAGGGAATAAGGCAATTGCCCGGCAGGTGAACGCCTGCCGGACCGGCTGTAAAAACAGCGCAGGGAGGAAGGAACCCGTTATTTTATGTGGTTCATCCGGATTCCTGTTTTTGCACATGAACAGCGATACTGCTGACATCAGGAAAGGGGAAGTATTATGAGCTTTAAAATTGCAGTGATTGGGGCGGGAAGCCTGGTTTTTGCCAGGACATTATTTACGGATATCATGTCCGTACCGGAATTTCATGACATTGAGGTGGCCTTTACGGATATCAATCCGGACAATCTGGATAAGGTAACCCGTCTGTGCCAGCGGGATTTGGACAGCAACAATATCCCGATTACCATTCAGGCCACAACAGACAGAAGGGAAGCCTTCCGCGGCGCCAGATATATTATCAACTGCGTCCGCATCGGGGGCCTGCCCGCTTTTGAAATGGATGTGGACATTCCGTTGAAATACGGTGTGGATCAGTGTGTGGGCGATACCCTCTGCACCGGCGGCATCATGTACGGACAGCGCGTTATCGCTGAAATGCTGAATTTCTGTAAGGATATCAGGGAAGTGGCGGAGCCGGGGGCAATTATGCTTAATTACTCCAATCCCAACGCCATGGCCACCTGGGCATGCAATAAATACGGCGGGGTCAAAACCATCGGCCTGTGCCACGGTGAGATTCACGGCGAGAGCCAGATTGCCGAGGTCCTGGGAATCCCCAGGGAGGAGCTGGACATCACCTGCGCCGGCATCAACCATCAGACCTGGTATGTGAGCGTAAAGCATAAAGGCGTGGAGCTGAAGGATAAGCTGCTTGCCGGTTTTGAGGCCCATGAACGCTTCAGCGAAGAGGAGAAGGTCAGAATTGATATCCTGAAACGCTTCGGCTATTATTCCACCGAATCCAACGGCCATTTATCCGAATATGTGGCATGGTACCGGAAGCGTCCGGATGAAATCAAGGACTGGATCAATACGGACAGCTGGATCAATGGAGAAACCGGCGGCTATCTGCGCGTTACCAGAGAGGAACGCAACTGGTTTGAAACGGAATACCCCAAGATTGCAGCAGAGCCTCCCAAAAAATACGACGGCAGCCAGAGGGGAAAGGAGCACTGCTCCTACATCATGGAGTCCCTGGAAACCGGCAGAAAATACAGGGGCCATTTTAATATCATGAACGAAGGCTGCATTACCAACCTGCCTTATGAGTGTGTGGTTGAAGTTCCCTGCTATGTGGACGGCAACGGAATCTCCGTTCCCAAGCTGGGGGATCTGCCCCTGGGCTGTGCCGCCGTTTGTTCCCAGTCCATATGGGTACAGCGTCTGGCCGTAGAAGCAGCGGTGGCGGGCGATGTGAAGCTTCTGAAGCAGGCCGCCCTCATGGATCCTCTGACCGGAGCCGTGTGCAACCCTCCGGAAATCTGGCAGATGATAGATGAAATGCTGATCGCGGAAGCGGAATGGCTGCCCCAGTATACCCAGGCCATCGCAGAGGCCAAGGAACGCTTTGCCAAAGGCGATCTGATTCCCACAAAAGACGGATATCAGGGAGCTGTAAGAATCCGTGAAAAAACCGTGGAAGAAATTTCAGCGGAAAGGGAAAGCAGGACGATTACGGCGGAGTAAACAATCAAAATTTACGGCAGGGAGCAGAACCGTCAGTTATGCGGGCTGCCCCTGCCGCTTTCAGGGTTACAGTTGACATCCTGCTTCGTAACAGTTAAAAATAAGTAAAAAAGCTTGAAAAAACTTGCCCTCTCCCACAAATTTTGCTATTCTATATCATAAACGAAATTAAGTGAGTTAATCTTGAAAAATCCCGAGAGCTCTCTCAGGTGTTTCCCCAGGCATAAGCCAGTCAAAAGAAATCATTTTTTTGATGCAGTTACAGGGTGGCCAGGCTGAACTGTAACAGTTCGGTCCGGTTTGTAACCTCTGGACCACAACTGAAAAATGATTGATATTTCACGCACAAAAGTTTATAATATGTAGGAGAAACGAATGGGGAAAAAAGACATTACCCTGAATGAATTTCTGGGAGATCCGCATATCTTTGCAGATCTGCTCAATGGCTGCTTTTTCCGGGGGAGACAGGAAATCCGCCCGGAGGAGCTTCTGCCCATGGACAGTGTGCAGGGCACCGAAAGCAGGAGCGGAAAGCCGGGAAAAAGGATTCGGGATACAAAGAAGCTGTTTTACAGACACCGCCCGGCCGCAGTGCTGGCCGTAGAAAACCAGGAGAACCCGGACTGCCGGATGCCTGTACGCTGTATGCGTTATGATGCGGATGAATACGAGCGGCAGATAAAGGCAATTGCCGCAGTACATAAAGAAAAGACAGGGCTTTCCCGTTTTGGGGAAGAGGACCGTCTGATTCCGGTTTTTACGCTCGTCCTGTATTATGGCGGTGACGAATGGGATTATCCGGACAGGCTGCATGATATGCTGGAATTCGGAGGCGCCGCCCAATGGCTGTTGGATATGGTGCCGGATTATCCGTTGACGCGGCTCTCGGTAAGAAAGGATTTGGATATCGAACTGTTCCGTACTGAGCTGCGGGAGGTGATGGGTATTTTGCAGAGAGTGGATGATAAAGCTGCCATGTGCGCTTTTGTGAATGCCAACAGGGATGCCTTCACACGCATGACAGAAAGGGGATTCGCGGTGATAGTAAACTGCACCAATTCCCGGAGGCTGGAGAAATATATCAGGGAAAACAGGGAAGGAGGACGCATCGATATGTGCAGAGCTTTTGACGAATGGATGGACGACTGCCGTAAGGAAGGAATTAAAATCGGTGAGGAACGCGGAGAAAGACGAGGAGAAAGACGCGGAGAAAGGCGTGGGATGAAAAAAGGGGAAAACCGCCTGGCGCAGCTGATACAGCGGCTGGGAGAGGAAGAACGCTTTACGGACATCCTGCGTGTGGCTGAGGACGCATCCCTGCGGAGCCGGCTGTACAGAAAATACGGGCTGTAACGGCCTTAATAAAAAGTATAAACAGCAACAGCCGCTTTGACGGCATGAGAGAAAGGAAGAATTATGGCAGCATACACAGGATATTTGTTCGTACATTTTACAGGAGAGGAAAAGCTGGGAGAGCAGATTTATTTTGCGCTGAGCAGGGACGGGCTGCACTGGATGGATTTGAATGAAGGAAAGCCGGTCCTGGTTTCGGATATCGGAGAGGCGGGCGTGAGAGATCCTTTTATCCTCAGGAATCCTCTGAACGGAAAATACGTGATTATCGCTACGGATCTTCGGATCGAAGCAGGAAAAGGCTGGACGGCTGCACAGGAAGAAGGCAGCAGGAACCTGATTGTGTGGGAGTCGGAGGATATGGTGAACTGGGACGGCCCGTTCTGCGCGGAGGTTGGAATCCCGGAGGCCGGCTGCGTCTGGGCGCCGGAAGCAATTTTTGATGAAAAGAAGCAGGCCTTCCTTGTATTCTGGGCTTCCAAGGTGAAGGAACCGGGCGACACGGAATCAAAGCAGCGCATTTACGCTTCCTATACGACGGACTTCCATACCTTTACGGAGCCTGTCAAATATCAGGAGGGTGAAAACCATATCATTGACACCACGATATTAAAAGCCGGGGATTATTATTACAGATTCTCCAAAGATGAAACCGAGAAAAATATCCGCCTGGAAAAAAGCAGAAGCCTGGATAAGGACAGCTTTACGGAGGTGTACGCGCCGGTGCTGAACGCGCTGGCCGGCGTAGAAGGACCCGCATCCTTCCGGTTTAACGACAGAGAGGAATGGTGTGTCCTTGTGGATCGTTTTGCGGAGGGAAAAGGCTATCTTCCCCTGTTCAGCCCGGATTTCGGGAGCGGCGAATTCAGAATCCCGGAGGAATCGGAATACGATTTGGGAAAGAGCAAAAAGAGACATGGCAGCGTGCTTAACCTGACGGAAGAGGAATTTCAGGCGCTGGAAGGCAAGTGGGGAAAATAAAAAGCCTTCAGGCGTGTTGCTTCAAAGATAAAAAGACCTTGCTTTCCAGCCTTTTACCGGCTGCAAAGCAAGGCTTTGATTTATCGGCAAAGCATCATGACTGGATGACCTCCGGGCGGGAGCCTGCCAGGGCAGCCGCTCAGGCATCCAGCATTTTTAAAACATCCTTTTTGGAACGAAGGCCTACGCTGGCCGCTTTTTTCCTTCCATTCTGCACAAGGACAAGAGTGGGGATGCTGGCCACACCGAATTGGTTTGCCAGCTCGATGTTTTCATCAATATTGATTTTCCCGACCTTGATATCCTCACGCTCCTCGGCCACAGAATCCACCGTGGGCGAAAACATGCGGCAGGGGCCGCACCAGGGCGCCCAGAAATCCAGCAGCACGGGCTTTTCGGACTCAAGTACCTCTTTATGAAAATTGTCTGATGTGATGTTTGTTACTGACATATCATTCACTCCTTTTACGCTTATAATTGTTAATGTGCCCATAACTGTTCCGAACCCCAACAGTTACGGGTGTTTTTACTTCATGGTCTTATTTTAACTGTTATATGCGTAAACTTCCGTGACGATGTCACATAACGGATAAAATGGGAGAGATAACAAAATTATCCCTTTCATTCCCGTTCCGTAATCACAACATGTACCGTATCTCCCGGCTGTTTTCCAATCAGGCTCCGGATATCCTTCCTTAGTCCAATAATATGTCCCGGCGTCTGCATGCGCACCAGACTGCCATCATAGGCCGCCCCGTCAAAAAGGGCATGAACCTTGACACGCCCCCTTCCAAATTCCTGCCGCACATCAAAGGGAAATTCCACATAAGCGCCGTCTATGTCAGGGACCTTTTTAATTACCGCATCAAATTCATATTTTTTTTCATTCATAAGACTCTCCTTTTCCCATCGTTTCACCCCAAACCAGGCTGGTATAAGTAAGTATTCCCGCCTGTTTCTGCCGGAATACCGATCCGCCGGCGTAACAGCCGTCAAGAGCAATGTCCGGAAAAAAACGCATAACAGAAAAAACGAAAAAGAAATCTGATTTCTTCTTTTCACCAATGCAGAATGGCGTTATACTTAATAGTAATCTGAAATCCTTTAGATAAATCAAAACAAAACAGACATAACAGATAAAGGGGGAAAATATCAATGAAAATGCTATGGAAGCTGACAAAGGAAGCGGCGAGATACAAGGGACTTTATATTTTGGCTATCGTGTCCACGCTCTGTCTGACCGCGGTGAATCTGGCGGCGCCCAAGGTACTGTCAACCATGACCGGCGTAGTGGAAAAGGGGCTGGAAAATACGTCCTTCTCCATAATTACGAAGCTGACGCTGATTTTGCTGGGACTCTATCTGCTGCGGATAGCTTTCCGGTTTTTAAGCAATTATCTGGCGCATAAAGCTGCCTGGTACCTGGTAGGGGATCTGCGCAGCAGGATGTATGACAAGCTGCAGCATCTGGATCTGGGCTTCTTCCATGATAAGCAGACCGGAGATCTGATGAGCAGGGTAGTAAATGACACCAGGGATTTTGAACTGCTTTATGCGCATATGATACCTGAAATGATCACCAACCTGGTGACCTTTGCGGGCGTCCTCATCATTCTTCTTATGATAAACTGGAAGCTGGCGCTGATTACCTGCTGCCCGATTCCGCTGATTCTCTTTTCCGGCGTAATTTTTGCCAAGAAAGTGCGCCCTTTCTTCAAGGCTTCCCAGAAATGCATGGGTGAACTGAATGCCAAGATCCAGGATAACCTTTCCGGCCTGCATGAGATCCAGTCCTTCGGCCAGGAAGAATTCGAAGATGAACAGGTAAAAAAGAAAAACTTTGAACAGGTACGCGCCATGCTCCGCGCGCTGCGCGCCAGCGCCGTATTCCACCCCAGCGTGGAATTTCTGTCCTCTGTAGGTACTGTGCTCGTGGTATTTTTCGGAGGCGTGCTGGCGTACCGGGGGCAGCTTTCCGTAGAAGACATCGTTGCCTTCATGCTGTACCTCTCCCTGTTTTACGCGCCGGTTTCAGGACTTGCCAATCTGCTGGAAAATCTGCAGCAGTCGCTGGCCGGAGCGGAACGTGTCACCCTGATTCTGGATACGCCCTCAGCCATTCAGGATGCACCGGAGGCAGAGGATCTGGGAAAGGCCCAGGGAAGCATTACCTTCGAAGATGTGAGCTTTCACTATGCCAATAAAATACCGGTGCTCAAAAAAGTATCTTTTTCCTGCGAACCCGGCATGATGGTGGCATTGGTCGGCCCCACCGGCGTGGGAAAAACAACCATGACACAGCTTCTGTCCCGGTTTTATGATCCGGTGGGAGGCCGGATTCTCATAGACGGCAAGGATATTAAAAACGTCACTCTCCAAAGCCTCCGCCGCAACATTTCCCCCGTGCTCCAGGACACGTTCCTCTTCAACGGCACCATCGCCGATAATATCGGCTATGCAAAACCGGACGCCACCCGGGAGGAGATCGAAGAAGCCGCAAAAGCCGCCAACATCCATGAAGACATCATGCACATGCCCGACCGTTATGAAACAAAAGTAGGAGAAAGAGGTCTGCGCCTCTCTGGCGGACAAAAACAACGCGTAGCCATAGCAAGAGCTATCCTGCGCCAGTCCCCCATTATCATCCTCGATGAAGCGACTGCCTCAGTAGACGTGGAAACCGAACGCCAGATCCAGAAAGCCATCAACCGCATCACAGGCAAACGCACCATCATAGCCATAGCCCACCGCCTCTCCACCATCCGCAATGCCGACTTAATACTCGTAATTCAGGAAGGTGAAATAATAGAACGCGGCACCCACGACCAGCTGATGGCTCAAAAAGGCACCTACTACCGCATGCAGAACACCCAATAAGCCCATCAGCTGGCCGAACACTGCGCATACTTTTTGGGTGAAATCCCCACAGCCTTCGTAAAGGCCTTAAGAAAATTGCTGTAATCGTTAAAGCCGCACCTCTCGCACGTTTCCGTGACGGAATAACCGGTGCTGAGCAGGGATTTGGCCACCGTAATACGCTTGGCGGTAATATATTTGTTGATGGTAGTGCCTGTGGCAGCTTTGAAAATACGGCACAGATAGGAGCTGCTCAGGTAAAAATGGGAGGACAGATCGTCTATGCTCAGCTGGGAATCAATGTTCTGGTTGATAAAGGTAAGAATGTCGTCCACTTGTGTATGGTATGCCGCTGCATCAAGCGGCAGCTCACCGGATTTGCTTTTGCTGTAGAAAATACGGTTCAGGAACACCATGAGCTCTGTAAAAACGGCCCTTTCCTCC
The DNA here is from genome assembly GCF_000466465.2 of Clostridium sp. KLE 1755. Classification (NCBI taxonomy): domain Bacteria; kingdom Bacillati; phylum Bacillota; class Clostridia; order Eubacteriales; family Clostridiaceae; genus Clostridium; species Clostridium sp. KLE 1755. Next base: position 5,926 of record NZ_KE992682.1, on the reverse strand, counting down.
AGATCGGAGCCAAAGCCGGAAAAGCCCGTAAGCTTATGTATAAAATAACGGAAACGGTTCTGCTCCTCTTCAGAAAGATGGAGCTTGTGGGAAACCTCGCTGCCGCGGTAGTGGAAGCAGGTATTCAGATCCGTTGCCTGGGAGGAAATGCTTTTAACGAAATCAGGATAAATCGACAGGACAATCCGTTCATGGACAGCCTGATCAATCTGGGACAGGTAATGGCTTTCATATTGGTTAATAAAAAAAATATCCCCAGGCTGAATATCGTAGAAGCGGTTGTCAATGAGAAACTGCTTGCCTCCTGAGATGGAATAATAGATCTCATAGCAGTCATGGATATGCATATCCATAGGTCTCTCATCATTATACAGGTGGGCTACCGCAAAACTTTTGTTCTCTATGCAGGACTGAATGGCTGATTTGCAGGAGCTGTATTCTTTCATAATGTGTTCGCTTTATCCTTTCTCTGATTTAGTAAAAGAACCCTTGTTTTTCCTGAAAATCAGCCGGCGCTATGGTAAATCTGCGGCATATAGTTACAGGAAAAATATCCTTTTTGTACAGTATACGACATAAGTTCAGAATAAGCAAGATTTTAAAGAAAATAACACAAGAACCGGAATATAAAGCATGATATGATAAATGCAGTTAAGGCAGTTGGAAATGACGGAACAGGGCAAAAATGGCTGAAGGTGCAAGCGGTAATGGCGGCATCCAGCCTTTTGCCTGCAGGCGGCGCAGCCGCATGCCCGATGAAGCGGGCGGAAGGGAGCAGAAATGGAATTAAGAACGGCATCATCACCCAGAGACGTAAAGCATTACACAACAGAAAGACTGCGTGAGGAATTCCTGATTCAGGGGCTTTTCCCGGCAGATGAAATCAAGCTGGTATACAGCCACATTGACCGTATTATTACGGGAACGGCAACTCCGGTTGCAAAGAAGCTGGAGCTTACGGCAGGAGACGAGCTTCGTGCGGAATATTTCCTGCAGAGAAGAGAGCTGGGCGTTATCAATATCGGCGGCGCAGGAAGAATTACCGTTGACGGCAGAGTTTATGAAGTGGCTTCCAGAGAAGGCATGTACATAGGCATGGGTTCCAGGGACATCAGCTTTGAAAGCGTAGATGCAGGAAATCCTGCAAAATTTTATTTAAACAGCGCTCCCGCGCATACAACCTACCCCACCGTGCTGATTAAGCGGGAAGGCACACCGGAAGACGGCGTGGTCATCATTAAGGATGAAAATAAGGTGGAACTGGGCAGCCTGGAGGAATCCAATCACAGAGTTATCTGCAAATACATTCTTCCCGGCCAGGTAGAGAGCTGTCAGCTGGTAATGGGAATGACCTCCCTGAAACCGGGCAGCGTATGGAATACCATGCCCTGCCATACCCATGACAGAAGGATGGAGGTTTACCTCTATTTTGATCTTCCCGAGGATGCTTTCGTGATGCATTACATGGGAGAACCCACAGAAACAAGACATATTGTGGTAAGAAATGAAGAAGCGGTGATTTCACCCAGCTGGTCCATCCATTCCGGCAGCGGTTCCAGGGCCTATACCTTTATCTGGGGCATGGTCGGGGAGAATCAGGATTTCGACGATATGGACGGCGTTAAAATGACGGAACTGATGTAATTTTATTTCATATAAGGAGGAAACAAAAATGGGAATTTTGAATGATTTTTCACTGGAAGGCAAGGTAGCTCTCGTTACAGGCGCATCCTACGGCATCGGTTTTGCGATTGCAACCGCTTATGCCCAGGCCGGCGCGACCATCGTTTTCAACGATATCAAGCAGGAGCTGGTGGACAAGGGAGTGGCCGCTTACAAGGAAGAGGGAATCGAAGCACACGGCTATGTGTGCGATGTTACCAATGAAGAAGCGGTAACGGAAATGGTTAAGAAGATTGAAGAAGAAGTGGGCGTAATCGATATCCTGGTAAACAATGCAGGTATCATCAAACGTATCCCCATGCTGGAGATGTCCGCTGATCAGTTCCGTCAGGTAATCGACGTGGACTTAAATGCTCCTTTCATCGTATCCAAGGCCGTAATCCCCGGCATGATTAAGAAGGGCCACGGCAAGATTATCAACATCTGCTCCATGATGAGCGAGCTGGGCCGTGAAACCGTTTCCGCTTATGCGGCTGCCAAGGGCGGTCTGAAGATGCTCACCAGAAATATTGCATCCGAATATGGCGAATACAACATTCAGTGCAACGGCATCGGGCCCGGCTATATTGCCACACCCCAGACTGCGCCGCTGCGTGAAATCCAGCCTGATGGAAGCAGACATCCCTTCGATCAGTTCATTATTGCAAAGACTCCTGCCGCACGTTGGGGAGACACCGCAGATCTGCAGGGACCTGCTGTATTCCTGGCATCCGATGCTTCCAACTTCGTAAACGGACATGTACTTTACGTAGACGGCGGTATCCTGGCTTACATCGGAAAACAGCCCCAGTAAGCACCCTATAGCCCCGGCAGACTGTCCCGGCAAGAAGACACAGCAAGCATCAGGGTAAGCTGCGGGACAGTTACGCGTATCGTATAAAAACATGGCGGCAGCAAGCATCCGGCCTATCGCGCAGCGATTTTGAAATGGCCGGATATCCGCAACAGTCCGGTTATCCGGATCGTTGCGGCTTCTGCCGTTTTTCTTGATTTAGGAGGGAAAAATCTTGCTGACATTAAAAGTGATCGATAAAGACCGGCAGGTAAAATGCATGAGCAGCGGGGAAGAGGAAACCAGCCTGGCCGTGCTGAGTGCATATGAGGAGGGGGATAAAATCCTGGTGGAGACCACGGAGAAAAACTGCTTCCTCTGGCTTCAGGTGGATGATGCGCTGGGAAAATCCCTGGTTTACCTGACGGATACTTATGAATATACCATCCCCTTCGGTGAAAAAAGAATCTGCTATTCCCCCAAGGTGTTTTCCGGGGACAGGCACCTTCTGTGTGTGAAAAAGGCCAGGGCTTATGAAATCGGCGCCTACCGCAATCTGGCGCTGAATGTAAATGACCAGCACGGCAATGAGGTCTGCTATCCCAGGGCTTCTGCCAATGTGGAAACAAGGGGAGAGTCCGTTTTTGCGGCGATGAATGCCATTGACGGCGTGACGGAAAACCGTTCCCATGGGGCGTGGCCCTATGCCTCCTGGGGAATTAACCGTCAGGATGACGCCAGGATCCGTCTGGATTTCGGCCGTCCGGTTGAGGTGGATACTATTGTTTTGTATACCAGGGCAGATTTTCCCCACGACAACTGGTGGGTGGACGGGAAAATCACATTTTCAGACGGAAGCGAAATGCAGCTTCCCATGGAAAAATCGGTGCTTCCCCATACCTTTACTTTTGAAAAGAAAACCATTACCTGGCTGGAAATGGGCGACTTAATCAAAGCGGATGATCCGTCTCCCTTCCCGGCTCTGACACAGATCGAGGTGTACGGCAAAGAGGCCGCAGGCAACTGACGCGCGCCTGATACAGAGGGAAAGCCGGAAAAAGAACCTTCGGATGCTGAATGAAAGCCGTCCGGCTGTCGGAAAAAACGCCGGCTGCCGGATGCAACCTTGCGGAGGCCTGACCGGCGGGCGGTTTTAGTTATATACGCGCTGCGGTGCGCAGATGGGAGCAGAAATGACAGAGCAGAAACAGGTGCGGACAGAAGAGATAAAGGCCTATCTGAAGGCCTATTGTGAATGTATGAGAGCGCATGCGGCTGAGATGATGGATCAGCCCATGCCGGTGGCCGGAGAGGAACTGTTTGCCCTTTATGAGAAGACAGGGAACCGGCTGATTTATGAAGAAGTGTATTTTACCAGACGCAAGATGCTGGCGGTGTTCGGCTGCCTTTCCATATTGGAAGGAAAGCCGGAATACCTGCATAAGCTGGAAGAGGTTCTGGATGGGATCTGTGAAGAGGAATGCTGGGCGCTGCCCGCCCATGTGGAGAGGGACAGTGATCCGGACTGGCGTATCCGCGTGGATTTGTTCGCCTCCGAAACAGCCCAGGCTCTGGCTGAGATCATCAGCCTGGTGGGAGACCGGCTGCCGGAAAGCCTGCGGGAAAAGGTACGGGACAATGTTTTCCGCCGTATCCTGGAGCCTTTTATGAATTCCCGGCCGCCATATAATTTCTGGGAAGGCGGCGACAATAACTGGAATGCGGTATGCTGCGGCAGCATCGGCTGCGCGGCGCTCTCCCTGATGCAGGAGGAGCCGGAACGGCTGCAGCCGCTGCTGGAGCGTCTGGAGCGTTCCCTTCGTTCCTATATCGGCGGTTTTTCCGATGACGGCGCATGTATGGAGGGATTGAGCTATTTCGTATATGGTATGACCTACTATACCGGTTTTGCCGATATGCTTTACCGGTATACGGAAGGAAAGACAGATCTGATGGATCAGGAAAAATGCAGGCAGATCGCCCTCTTCCAGCAGAAATGCTTTTTCCCGTCAGGCAGGACGCTCAGCTTTTCCGACGGCGACAGCAGGGACAAATATAAGATGGGACTGACATGCTTCCTTGCCATGCGTTATGCCGGGATGGAGATTCCTCCCGTGTCCTGTGCGGGCGGCTTCGACGGGGACAGCTGCTACCGTTTTATGGCCAACTTAAGGGATGTGATCTGGACACAGCAGTATCTGGAGCGGGCGGAAAAAGGCACCCTTCCCCAGGCGGAGAAAAACGGGGAGGAGCGCGGCTGCGACGTGCTTGCCGATGCCCAGTGGAGTATCTGCAAAGGCGCTTCCGGCGGCGGTATGGCGGCCAAGGGCGGCAATAACGGAGAGCCTCACAACCACAATGACGTGGGAAGCTTTTTCTATCTTGTGGGAGATGAAATGCTGCTGACGGATCTGGGCGCGGGAGAGTATACGAAGGAATATTTTCATGAGGGCAGGTACCGGATCCTCTGCAATAATTCCTTTGGACACAGCGTTCCGGTGATTGACGGCGAAGGACAGAAGGAAGGCGGGGAATATTCCTGCAGCCGCTTTGAAGCGGACGGCAGGGGAGAAACCATCATTTCCTTTGCGGGCGCTTATGGAAATGATAAGGTGAAGGAGCTTACGCGTACGCTCCGTTATGACTGTGCGATGGAAACCCTTTACGTGGAGGACTGCCTTACGGCGGCAAAGCTGCCCGGGGGAGCGCCGGAGTCTTCGGAGCCGGTTCCCATGAGTGAGAACCTTGTAACGCAGTTTGTTCCCGTTGCAAAAGGCAATACCATACGGATCGAAGGTGAAAAATATGCATGCCTGATCACGGTGGAGGAGCTGGAAGGCAGCATCCGCTGGGAGCAGAAAAAGCACATGAACCACAAGGGCCTGGAGGAAAACGTGTACTGCATCAGCTGGGATGTGCCGGCAGATCCGGCCGCGGAAAAAAGAACATGCAGGTTCCGTGTGGAAAAAATCCTGAAGTAATATTTTTCAGGCAAGTTCCCTTTAAACTACTTATTAAGGCAGTATCGCAGGCAGGCCTGCGATATGCAGGAGGCATAAAAATGGTAAAAGGATTTAAAATGAAGCTGTATGAAGGACAGGAAGCGGAGTATGAAAGAAGGCATAACCTGCTCTGGCCGGAAATGAAGGACATGATTCATGAGCATGGCGGAAAGAACTATACAATATTCCTGGATAAGGAAACGCTGACGCTGTTTGGTTACATAGAGATAGAGGACGAGGAGCTTTGGGCCAAAGGCGCAGATACCGCCATCAACAGAAAATGGTGGGATTATATGGCTGATATCATGGAAACAAACCCTGACAACAGCCCGGTGAGCATTGACTTACAGACAGTGTTTCATCTGGACTGAGGAAACACCGGCTGTAAACTTGGAATGAAAAAAGACCGATTGCATTTCCTGACCGCATGGCGGCAGGAAACCGGCGCGCCGCCGTCTCTGGGACGGTG
>NZ_KE992681.1:33783-40881 GCF_000466465.2 Clostridium sp. KLE 1755 | reverse complement strand
CTGCGGGACGACAGATCCGGAAAAGAAACCGAGTGCATGCGGCACCGCCTGCGGAACCTCAGATCCGGAATAGCCACCAGGCGCCTGTAGTTCTACCTGCGGAACCTCAGATCCGGAGCAGCCATTAGGCGCCTGCAATTTCCCCTGTGGCGCATCAGCCCCTGAAAGGTAAAACCCCGTCCTGGCCCGCACCAATCCTACCCCGCACCGCCGCCATAGATAACCCGACCATAACAGCCAGCCCACATACCGGAGGAATACAGAATGAACCCTTATTTCGCCTTTCAATGGCACATAACAGACAACTGCGATCAGCGGTGCAGGCACTGCTATATATTTTCTGAAGACAGCTGTAAAAAGCTGGCTGAGATGTCCTATAGCGATATGGAAAAGGTGCTGGACAACTGCCTGGATATGTGCGGAAAGCTGTCCCGCACCCCGTATTTTTACATAACCGGAGGCGACCCCATTCTGCACCCTGATTTCTGGAGACTGCTGGAACTGCTGAAAAAGCATGAAATCACCTTCGCCATTCTGGGAAACCCCTTCCATCTTAATGATGAAGTCTGCCGCCGGCTCTACGATTATGGCTGCCGTAAGTACCAGCTTTCCCTGGATGGATTGAGGGAAACCCACGACAGCTTCCGCAAGCCCGGCTCCTTCGACATTACCCTGGAAAAAATCAGCTGCATCCGCAGGGCGGGTATGTATTGTGCCATCATGTCCACCGTATCTAAAACCAATATGGACGAAATCCCCGGGCTGATTGATGTAGTTGTGGAAAAACAGGCCGATGTTTTCGCCGTGGGCCGCTATTGCCCCACCAGTGAGGAAAAAAGCGCGGAATTCCATATGGAACCCCTGGAATACCGGGCATATCTGGAAAAATGCTGGGAAAAGTTTGAACAATATAAGGGCTGCGGCACCACCTTCCAGCTCAAGGATCACCTGTGGACCCTGTTCCTTTATGAAAAGGGAATATTCAAAATCCCGGAGAACCTGAAACCAGACACTATTTATGACGGCTGCCACTGCGGCATCTGCCATATGACGATACTGCCCACAGGCGATGTCTATGCCTGCCGCAGGATGGAAAGCAGGATTGGAAATGCCCTGACGGACAGCATGGCGGATCTGTTTCTGGGAGAAAAAATGGATCAGTATCGGCAATATGACAGCTTTGAAAAGTGTGCCGGCTGTGAACTTCTCCGCTTCTGCAGAGGCTGCCCTGCGGTAACCTTCGGCTATACGGGAAATATGTACGCGCCCGACCCGCAGTGCTGGAAAACAACTTCATCCCCAAATGCCTGAAGCGGCACAGGAAGCTTCTCCAGGCATTTTCGGGAAGGACAAAAAGGAAAGGAGCAGCCGATGAACGCGCAAACCTGTATTCGAAAACTGCGCTATGTATGCAGCACATCCATGGGAACCGTAGATGCTCACGGAAATCCCCAGGTGCGAATTATCAATATCATGCATGTGGAACCGGAAAAAGGAGAAATTTATTTTGTAACCGCCAGAGGAAAGAATTTTTACAGAGAGCTGCAGAATGGAAAAGAGGTCGCCATCACGGCGCTCACCCGTTATCAGGAAATGATCCGCGTCAACGGCATTCCGGAAAGGGTGCCTGATACCAGGCAGAAAAAATGGCTGGACCGTATCTTTGAAGAAAACCAGATAATGAATAATGTATATCCCGGAAACAGCCGATATGTTCTGGAAGTATTCTGCGTGAAAAAAGCAGTGATAGAATATTTTAACCTGGGTGTCCATCCCATATTCAGGGAACGTTATACAATCGGGGAAGAAGCCAAAAGAGGCGGCGGATTTATGGTTACAGAGGCCTGCATCGGCTGTGGGAAATGCCTTCAGGCCTGCCCCCAGGGCTGTATCCTGGAAAAAATTCCGGTTGAAATTAAAGAGGAAAACTGCCTTCACTGCGGCCTGTGCAGCGAGGTCTGTCCGGTACAGGCCATCAAAAGGATAGAAGAGGAATAGAAAAATGCCGACAGGATTGTATCAGAGAATAAAAAGGAACAGCGGGCCAATCGGGGAACTGGCAGCGCTTCTGAAAAATGCGGATGCAGTTGTAGTGGGGGCAGGTTCCGGCCTGTCCGCCGCCGCAGGGCTTATGTATTCCGGAGAACGTTTTACGGCAAATTTCCGTGAATTTATAGAACGCTACGGATTAAGGGATATGTATTCCGCCGGTTTTTACCCATTTCCTACTCAGGAAGAAAAATGGGCTTACTGGAGCAGGCATATTTACTATAACCGTTATGATGTGGCGCCCGGAAAACCCTATCTGGATCTGTACGCGCTTCTGAAGGATAAAAATTATTTCATACTCACCACCAATGTGGATCATCAGTTCTGGCTGGCCGGTTTCCCGGACGAAAGGATTTTTGCCACACAGGGGGATTACGGCCTGTTCCAATGTGCAAAAGCCTGCCATAAAAAGCTTTATAATAATGAAACGCAGGTCAGAGCCATGGTGGCCCGGCAGAAAAACTGCCGGATTCCATCCGAACTGGTTCCCAGATGTCCGGTATGCGGAGGGTATATGGAGGTGAATCTGCGCTGCGACGGTTATTTCGTGGAAGATGAGGCGTGGATGCGCGCGTGCGTCCGCTATGAAGATTTCCTTCGTGAAAATAAGGACGGAAGGGTGGTTTATCTGGAGCTGGGCGTGGGAATGAATACGCCAGGCATCATCAAATACCCTTTCTGGCAGATGACCGATAAAAACCCTGCCGCCGTTTATGTGTGCATCAATCTGTCAGAGGCCTGTGCGCCATGGGAAATTAAGGAGCGTTCGATCTGCATCAGCGAAGATATCGCACAGGTGCTGAAGGAACTGGCAGAAACTGGAAAAGAAGGAAGGTGATTTGGAATGTCAAAGGAGGAACAGGCGCGTTACCTGATTCAAAGCCTGATAAAGGATATGCCCGAATATGGAGGTGTGGAAATTCCGGAGGGTGAAGCTGAACAGTGGCGCTTAATCCGTTCCCTGATGAACGTGCGGCCGCCCCGGCCGGTTTCCCAATCCTTTTTAGAGGTGCAGAATGCATATTTATCCCAAATGGTCAAACAGCGGGGGATCATTGATTGCCATGGGCTTATCCCATCGGATTTGGATGAGCGGATCTTCCTGTGGCAGGGGGATATCACCCGCTTAAAAGCAGACGCTGTCGTCAATGCGGCAAACAGTGCGCTTTTAGGCTGTTTTATACCTTGCCATTCCTGTATTGACAATATGATCCACTCCCTTGCGGGCGTGCAGCTCCGACTGGAATGCAATGAGATAATGTGCGAACAGGGGCATGAGGAACCCACGGGCTCTGCGAAAATTACCCCGGGCTACAATCTCCCCTGCCGTTATATCCTGCATACGGTAGGCCCGGTTATTTCCGGTCCGCTCCGCCGCAAAGACTGTGAGCTGCTCTCAGGCTGCTACAGGTCGTGTCTGGAGCTTGCGGCGGAAAATCATCTGGAGTCGATAGCATTTTGCTGCATTTCAACGGGAGTATTTCATTTTCCCCAGGAAATAGCCGCCGAAATTGCAGTAAAAACGGTATGCCGCTTCCTGGAAGGTAATTCCTCTGTGAAACAGGTTATTTTTAATGTGTTTACGGATAAGGATAAGGAGATTTACAAAGAATTGCTGAAAAAATAAAATATGGCACAGGCCCGGCTGCAGGGCGGACAGAAGGCCGTCCGGCGCCTGCAAAGCCTGAGCCTGCGGCAAAGAATAGACACAGAAATGCGTGTCTATTTTTTTGCCCTGAAATACATAATATGGAACGCGGACGGTTTGGGTTTTGTGGTATAATTTTGACACATCGGCCAATCTGTGGAAATGAACAGCGGCAAATTGACAACTTTGACACATCTGCGTGATAAAATGGATACAAGGATACCTGGAATTGTGAGCCAAAAGGGAAAATAACGATGAAAATATTGATAATAGAGGACGAGCGTCCCATAAATAATTTAATCAGGAGCACGCTGACGGCTGACGGTTACAGCTGCGACTGTGCCTTTGACGGAAAGGAAGGCGCGGATCTCATTGAACAGAGGCAATATGATCTTATCCTGCTTGATTTGATGCTGCCGGAAATAAGCGGCTATGATCTGCTGGAATACATACGGTCTTTGGGAAATATACGCGCCGCCCAAATCCCGGTTATTATCATCTCCGCCATGGGACAGGTGCAGGATCGCATTCGCGGCCTTCATTTGGGCGCGGATGATTATCTGTGCAAACCTTTTCAGATTGGGGAGCTTGCCGCCAGAGTCGAAGCAGTCCTGCGCAGGAGCGGACACTCCAATGAAAAAATCCGGATAGGCGATGTGCTCATTTCACCCGCATCACGGCAGGTATGGAAAGCCGGGACTCCGGTGGAATTAACAGTAAAGGAATTTGACCTGCTTGCAGAACTGGCGCGGCATAAAAATGTGGTTCTCAGCCGGGAGAAGCTGTATGAAACCGTATGGCAGGAGGAGTACACCGGCGAAACCCGGACATTGGATTCCCATATTCAGAAGCTGCGGAAGAAGCTGGGGTGGAACGGGCAAATCAAGACTGTGTTTCGCATCGGATATCGTCTGGAGGAACAGGAGCAGTGAGATATTTCCATAAGTTTTTTCTGAGCATAACGCTGATACTTACGGCAGCCCTGGCAGTGATGGAATATTCCTGCGTGGCATTCAGCTTAAACCACTCCTTCCGCCGGGCGCAGGACAGCGGGCTTATGCAGCATCAGCTTATCAAGCATACCATCCAGTCCACAATTCTGAATACGCTCAGCGGCGGAATCGTACCGGAACCAAGGCTTTCAGCCATTGGGGAAAATGCTGCCGGCCTGTTGGGAACGGGAGGCGGCCTGCTGCTAGCCGGAGAAGCGGATGGGATATATTATTCCGATCTCGCCTCTCCGCAGGATTTTGGGGATATTCAGGAGGGATACATAAATTATCAGGTGGTAAGAGAGGACGGCGCCGTTTCTCTGATTGTTAAAAGTGAATTTACGCAGAGCGGCCGGCGCTTATTCCTTGTGACAAAGCAGGACATATCGCAGGTTTTTTCAGAAGCGGAAAATCTGCTGGCACAATGCACGCGCCTGTATTTTCTGATTCTTGCAGTGAGCACAGCGGCGGCCCTGGGGCTGTCCTGGGCGCTGACAAGGCCGCTTACCATTCTGCGCCGCGCTACCCGCGCCTTTGGAAACGGGGATTACAGCTTTCGGGCGAACATCCATGCAAGGGATGAAATCGGCGGGCTGGCGCAGGATTATAATAAAATGGCGGATACCGTTGAGGAAAAGATTCGGGAGCTTGAAACAGCGGCAAGCCGGCAGAAGCGGTTTACCGCCAATTTTGCCCATGAGTTAAAAACGCCCATGACCTCTGTCATCGGATATGCGGATATGATATATCAAAGGAAGCTGTCTGAGGAAGAAACGGAGCAGGCGGCATGGTTTATCATGAATGAAGGGATGCGCCTGGAAGCGCTGTCCTTCAAGCTCATGGATTTGTTCGCGTTGGATCAAACCGGTTTTACGCTGGAGGAAACGGAAATCACAACCGTAATGCAGGATGCACAAGCCTCTTTACTGCCGTCCGCGGAAAAAAGAGGCGTGGAATTTGTCTGTCAGGCCGAACCCGCCTGGGTCAGGCTTGAATATGATCTTTTTAAGACCCTTTTGCTAAATCTCCTGGACAACGCGCTTAAATCCGGCGGAAAGCACGTAACACTGCTGGGACGCGCGGAAAAGGAGCTTTACCGCGTGTCTGTATCGGATGATGGCAGGGGGATTCCATCAGATGAGCTTATGCGTATCACGGAGGCCTTCTATATGGTGGACAAGTCCCGTTCCCGCAGGGAACACGGCGCGGGGCTGGGGCTTGCGCTGTGTGCGCGCATTGCCGGAATACATGGAACGAAGCTGGAGTATGTCAGTGAAACAGGGAAAGGAACAACGGTTTCCTTTACGTTGAGAAAGGAGGCGGAAGGTGATGAAGCATAAAGGCATCTACAGAATAGTCCCCTTCCTTTTGGCAGTTCTCCTGATCTCTTCCGGCCTTGTTCTTCCCCGGTTGATGATAAAACGGCTGAAAACACAGCTTCTGCAGGTCTCCGGTAATGTCAGGGCGGAAAGCCTTGCCCTGTACGGCTATGATGAAATAAACGCGCAGGTACTTGCCGGGCGGATGAAGGGATTATCCGAAATGACGGCGCTGCTTGCTGCGGGAGAGGATACCTCCGATGCACTGCTTATCGATACAAGGGAGCCGCTGGATACAGAACTGACGCAGGAGAATGCGATCAGCGCCGCACAGTCATTTTTGAGCGATATGCAGACAGTCTTTGCGGAGTACGGCTATTCCTTTTTTGACGACAGTTCTGCCGACGCCGCCCGCAGTACAGAAAAGGCGGCAGCTGAATATGAATATTCCGGGGCAAGCCTTCTCCTGTCATCCTCCGATGCGTCGCTTTCCCTTTGGAAGATAGGGCTGGGGAATTATGAGGTCATCCTGGACGCCGTAACCGGTACCCCTGTGTATCTTTGCGGGGACATCAGCCATGCCGGGGTCCCTTTAACCAAATGCGAGCCCTACGATCTTTTCTGGAAAGCGGCAGCAGGGGCATACAATTCACGCTACATGTTGGGGATTGACCTGTACCCCCGGCAAATGGAGGTAAATGAGGAGCCAGAGACAGCAGGAAGAATCCATACCTGGAAGGGACAGGGGGAACACTGTTATCTTAAAGTGGAGTTCCTGCAGGATGAAAAAAAATATACGCCTTTCTTCAGCATCCGGCTTTATGAATAAAAAACAGAGCATTTGACAACTTTGACACAACTTGGTGAAAAGTAAGACAAAACCTCCTGTTACACTGGAAATGTCCGGTGCGGCAGGAGGTTTTTTACCGGAAAGCAACGGACGGATTCTCAAAACTTACCGATAAATTCGGAATACTGATTCAGGGAGGCAATATGATGCGCAATATGAAAAAATGTACCAGTTTTTTAATCACTGCTTTCATTATTTTGGGCCTGACGGCCTGTGGGCCGAAGGCCCCGGCAGGCACGG
>NZ_KE992681.1:0-33683 GCF_000466465.2 Clostridium sp. KLE 1755 | reverse complement strand
GGCCCCGGCAGGCACGGCCGGTTCAAATGCAGGGGCGTCAAATACGCCGGAGGCAAATGCACAAGGGGCAAATGTATCGGAGTCTGATGCATCGGCGTCTAACGTTCCGGGGTTAAGTGCAGCAGAGACAAATACGCCGGACGCACAGGAGGATGTTCTAACTGCCGGTGAATCGGTCCGGAACACAACCATACATATCAGTAAAGATTATGGCGGTAATTTTTCTGCAGATGCGGATGTCCTTGCGCCTGATATCAGCAGCGCCCATATCATGACGGCAAAAAGGATGTGGTTTGATGAACAGAAGGCAGTCTCCGTCCTGTTTGACGGAAAAACACCCCAAAAGGAAGCGGCTGCGGCAGACGGCGGCATTTCCTACAGCGATGGCAGCGCATCGCTGCTGTTAACCCCGGGCACCCTTTACTACCGGACAAAGGACTGTGCATATTACAAATTTCCCACAGACAGCTTCTCGGCGGATTACGATATCAATTCTGTCGGATCCGGGTTGGGAGAGGTATACAGACAGGAAAATCTGGGCTTTATGACAAAGGAAGAAGCCCTTGAGGCTGTTTCCCTTGTTTTGAATAAGCTTTCAATTGACGTTGCGGACGAAGTGGAATGCTACGCCATTGATTCGGCAGCTATGCAGGAACAGCAGGATAAAAGAATCAAAGAAATGTCGGAATATATGGAGACGTTTGGCATAACGCCGGCGGATGACAAATCAGAAAATGATCCGACATATGGTTATCAGACAAAGGATAAGTTCACATCGGATGACGATTTCTACCGGTTCTATTTCAAGGTTGTGGACAATAACATTCCCATAACGCAGAAAACCTACACGACTCAGGCAAATGAACGAGGCATGGAAGGCTCCGTGGTTGAAGTATCCTTTTCAAAGAAGGGGATAATGGAGCTGCGTTACAGCGCTATCTATCAGATGCAAAGTACTGACGCGGCGGCCGGTCAGCTTCTTTCCGCCGAAGAGGCGCTGCAAAAGGCGGCTGATATCTGTAACGGCAGTAATTCCACGGATAAAATCACAGTCACGGCAGCTGATTTAGAATATGTCCCCACGCCCTATAATGACAGCTATGAGGACGTTAAGCTGGTTCCGGCATGGAGCCTGACCTTACAGTATGACTATGCGAAGCCTGCCAAGGGGGAAAAGAACGATGGCAAAACAGACAGCTATAAGAAAATAATGTTCATCAATGCCGTTACCGGTGAAGAGATCCGGTAACAGCCTGCGCTGTTGAAGAATCCGGCAACATTTTGGAACATGGAAACCAATAGTATTTTCATTCCGTTTTTCCTCCCAAACTGTTCGGTTAAAAGCCCATGGCCTCAAGGATCCGATGGGCTTTTTCTTTTGTTGTAAGTATTTCCAATAACCGGAATGCAACATCGGGAACGGTTTTCAGGCAGGAGGAGGTGATGATATTGTCATTGACAATAAGCCATTCATTTCCCGGAACAGCGCCGGACTCCTCCAATTCCTTCCTTTTACAGCTTCCGCGCAGATGGCAGGTGGTTGCTTTCCTGCCCTTCAGAACGCCGCTTTTTGCCAGTGGGAAAGCGGCCACACAGACGGATGCAATCAACCACAGATATCAATTTCCACATCACAGCCGAAATCATCATGCGCCCAGCTCATTACATCAACAAAAGAGCTGAACTCTATGGTTTCAAAAGCATTCAGGCATAAAAGTAAAATTTTCATATGTAACCTCTTGAAGCCCGGCTTCATTTTATTTACCAGAAAAATTGTTGTTTATTCCCGCGAGCAACGAGCCAAGTAGCCATGCTTGCATGGATATTTGGCGACTGCCGCGAGGGTCAAATACCCCGCTGCTCTGCAGCGAGGTCTTTGATTTGTTTCGCAGATTTTATGGGATCTGCATTTTTATAACTGATTAAAATATGGCAGGGAGCGAAAATAACTGCCGCCGCTGTGAGCAGGACTGAGCGGCTTAAGATTCCACTGGAAAGAAATATTGCGGAGGGGAGGATGGATAAAGCCAGCGCCCTGAAAAGCGAATTTTTCCTGAAGCAGATAATCCAAATCAGGCAGTAAAGGAAGAGCAGTACCCCATTAATTCCCAGATACATTGCGAATGCTTCGTCTGACGGAAAGCCATGACAGGTGCCGGGAATATTAATTATCATTGTCCCGAAGCAGCCAAAACGGCCAACCTGTTCCAGAAATTCTATTTTTTTGTTTTTCCAAACATCAATAAAGTCGTCCCTGCATTGAACTGCATAGATAATGTTCGGAATCATAATGATAGAAATGAAGAACAGGCCGAATATATTTAACCATTCCATGATAGCTACCCCCGTAAGCTTCCGGGCTGTAGCGCTTCCTGACGCTGATGCCCGGTAAAGTGAATTATTCCAGCCCTTCCTCTTCGGCCTGAAAATCTTTGTAATACAGTACGAAGTCATCAATGATTTCCTGCCTGGATCTGATATATTGGGAGCTGATTCCACCGTTTTTCAGGCTGTCAATCCACTCGCTGTCAATCATGCAGCCCACGTCCATATTAATGCTGTACTTCGCTTTTTCAAGCAGGGGAACGTCTGAAATATCGCCCATGCAGTATAAATAGCCGCACAGTACCCTGAGGTATTCGGAACTGCCGGGCTGGTAATCGGCAATTTCTTTTTGCAGCAGAACGATAATTTCTTCTTTGGAAATATTGATTAAGTTAAATCCGTATTTTTTTATGATTTGTTCCGTTCTTTGTTCATTTGTCATATGCAACCCTGCTCCCTGCATTAAATCTGACGAACATCCTGAAAACTGGAACCGTCAGTCATAATGTTTAAAATCAAACCCGTCTTCAGGCCCGACTGTTTCATATCTAAATCATGCTGCCACCCTGTTTTTTTAAAAGAAATGCATTCCTACCATTCCGATTCAGGCAAATGTAAGCAGGAATTAAGCAATCTGCTCAATCCGGCTTTTTTGGCACAGAGGATAGGAGGCAATAAAAGGCTCTATTTTTTCTTTCATTTCAGCAAAGGAGGTTCCGTAAAAATACAGGGCGGTGTATGTGCTGCCCTCCCAATAGCTGTACATCCTGCCGATGCCCTCCATGGCCTGCTCCATCTGCTCAATCACATAATTGATATCACAGGTCTGGTAAATCTCATCCGGCAAATCCGCGCCGTTGGAGTAATAGGCCAGCCCCTCTAAGGTTCCTACCTCAATTTCAGGTCCTGTACCCTGCAGAACGCTGCCTTTGGGGATGCCTATGGTATTGAGCAGAGAGACCAGCCAGTTCAGGCGTTCCGGGGTATCCTCCGTCAAATAAATATCAATATCGCAGTATGCAATTTCACCGTTTGGGTTTTGTGCCGTACCACCTCCGGTAACCTCCCCTGCCTGCTCTTTTTCCAGAATTTCCTGCAGGGCATCCTCCAGCTCAAATCTGTGTTTTGGCTGAAAGCGTGCATTCAGTTTTAATGTCAAATCCATGTTATTTTTGCCTTCCTTTTTTATCTGCTCTGATTTTTTTATCAGCCGGTCTTTATCGGATGCTTCCTAGAGCTGCTGTCTGAGCGCCTTGCGCATAACCGTTTTGCCGTCCCGTTCAGCGAATCTGACAAATCCGCATTTTTCATACATCGTAACAGGCCCTCTGAAATCCTGGCAGGTATCAATGAAATTGCTGTTTACATAGGCCTCGACAAAATCATAACCTTCACCGGCCGCATCCATGCAGACTCGTTCCACCAGCTGCGTAGCAATCCCCTGTCGTTGCAGCCTGGGGGTAATTACAAAGCAAAATATGGATTTCACTCTGACATCCTCTCGGTATTCTTCAATCGGCCAGGAGGAACGCAGGTAATCGAGGCAATATTGACAATCCCCGTTGGCGTTGCACCATCCCACGATTTCATCACCGCAATAGGCCAGATAGCCCTGAAGGCTGCCCGTTTTGATGAAGTGGATGGCATGCGCCCTTCTGTCCTCACGAGTGGGAAACCAGTGCCCTTCGTTCGCATAGGAAGCATCGCTGCGCCAGGTCACGCAGTAGCATTTGGCTTCGTCTTCGTTGATATCGTGAGGAGTAACATCGAAAAAGTGTGCATAATCCTCTGCCAGGTCGGGTGTCAGTTTGCGGATTTCAATATCCATATAAGGATCCTCCTTCTCTTTTGCGGCATATGTCCGGTTACAAAAATTGCAGCATGTGCCCTGACGGTTTACAGTGCCATATTGCAAAAACTATACAGTTACAGGTTTTAATATATTCAGTATATAGGAAATAAAAAGGGAGGGCAACCAGAAATGGCAGAAAAGAGAAGGAAACAGCAGAACGGTTCAGAAAATATCCGGTGATAAACCGGGAGATTTACCGGACGACCACCGGCGGGCACTGAAATTCTATGCCTCGGTGCGCCTTGATGTAAGGCGGATTAATATGATAAAAATCGGTGGGAACGGATCGGGAACAGAACCCGCCTGAAGGTGGTTAAAAAAGGTGGCTCCGCCTTTTAAGGAAGCGGAGTTTGATATTATTTATGGGACCGGAATTCCCAGAGAAGGGATATCCTGGATCTGGCAGCAAAAAATCATCAGACCGCCCACGTCATCAGGCTGCGGTTAAAATATTTTCGTACCGGATGCCATTCAGAGCATTCCGCATAGTATCTGTGCCAGTTTTTCCGCCGGCTGGCTGCACCCGTTTACGCACCAATAGGTGAGCACACTCCATAATCCGCCGGAATGGTAAGAAAGCCGGCAGTTTAGGACCTCCATATCCTCTCCACCCTCCGGCGTCTCCCGGAGAAAACTGTCGGGAAAGCTGTCGAGAAAGCTTCCGGGAGGAAAAAGCCAGGGCAGTCCGGGAAGGCTTTGCATGTAGGGAATAAAAATCAGGTGGGCAAGATTATTTTTGTTCAGAAGCTCCAGCAGAGAGGCGTAATCCTTCCAGAAAGCGAAGTAAGAAGCGAGAATAGCGGGATACGCCTCTTTCTGCACCTGTAACATATGTTTATTAAAATTTTCAATGATATGGGAAACCACATATGCCATTACATCCTCCACAGAGCTGAAATGCCGGTAAAAGGTGCGTCTTGCAATATCGGAATGAGAGCATAGCTCCTTTATTGTGATTTCCCGGAAGGGCTTTTGCTCCAGCAGGGAAAGAAGGCCGTCCGCCAGAAGCTTCTGGGAAAGGGCGGATGCGGGATGGGATTGTCCTTTTTTCATGGTATGGCTCCTGTCACATATATTTCATTTCTGTAGCACTATTCTCTGAAGGATTGCTTTTGGGGCGAACCTCCTGTATGGTTTGATTATGACACATATGTGACAAGATGTACAGCAGGATAAGGAATACAGGCGTTATGTGCCTTTCACTGGAGGGAATGCAATGAGAAAATATTATCTGGATAATATCCGTTGGAGCGTAATTGTGCTGGTGCTGGTTTTTCATGTGGTCAGCATATACGGCAGCTGCGGGGCGGTGATGAGCTATAATGCGCCGGGTATACCAGCCATGGATGCCATCGGTTATCTGATTTATCCCTGGTTTATGCCGCTTCTGTTTGTGGTCAGCGGTATATGCGCCCGCTTTTCCCTCAGCAAAAAGAGCGGAAGGGAATATATCAGGGAGAGGGTATGGCGGTTGTTGGTGCCTTTTGTTTTCTATCTGATTTTAATCGGGCCGCTTGCATCGGGGCTTTCCTTCCGGGTGAACCACATGGAGGAGGTATTTGCGGCATTGCCTGCGCCAATCATATTCTGCATCCGGATCGTTAATGGCATGGGCCCCTCCTGGTTCCTTCTTCAGCTTTTTGTACTGTCTTTGGTATTAGTGCTGTTTCGGAAAGCCGATAAAAAGGGGCGTCTTTCTGCGTGGGGCGAACGCTGTAGTATTCCTGTACTGCTGGCGTTTTATCTGCCGGTCCTGGGAGCGGCTCAGCTTCTGTATATTGCCTATACCTTCCGTATCGGACTGTATCTGCTTCTGTTCCTTTTGGGATATTATGTATTTTCTCATGACAGAGTCCAGCGGAGCCTGCAAAAGCACTGTATTCTGCTGCTTGCGGCGGGGCTTGCAGCAGGTGTGGCGCAGACGGCCGTTTCCTGGGGGAAGCCTTATCAGGCTGTGGTTAATAACTGGCTGGTGATGCTTTATACCTGGCTCATGATTCTGGCAATACTGGGAGCCGCCGGCCGGTGGTGGAACCGAAGCACCTGCTTTACGTCCCGGATGAGCATCCGCAGCTTCGGCATTTATTATTTTCACTATGTTCCCATGATTTATGCTGCATGGTTTCTTTCGGAAAAGCTTGCTCTTCCATACATAATGAATTATATAATGACGTTTGTTTTTTCACTGGCGTCGGCAGTGCTTTTGGGGGAACTGTTTGTGAGAATTCCTGTGCTGAATGTTTTATTTGGGTTGAAAAAGAAAGATAAAAAGAGAGACAAGAAGATTATTGTTCCGGTTGACGCGCCAGGTAAATGATGGTACGCTTTTTCTTACAAGTAAGACTTGGCGGAAGGAAATAAAGTAAAATTTCCTTGCCTGCCAGTCTGATGAGAAAATGGAAGGCAGTATACAGCGGCGGCATTTGCCGAAGGCCTGCTTTCCTGTATCAGATAAAAGGGAGGAATTGTTATGGCAAAGCTTAAACCGCCGAAAGGTAAATTTGTGGCTACCGTCAAGGTAGGGCCGAAGGGACAGATTATAGTTCCAAAAGAGGTACGGGATATGTTTCAGATCGAACCGGGGGACATGCTGCTTTTGCTTGCTGATGAAGAACAGGGAATCGGCATCCTTCCTTATGACAGCACAGGACAGATGTTTGATGATATGTTCCCCGGGAAAAATCAGGAGGAATGAATATGTAAACACCAGAGGAGGCAGGACGGGAGCTTGATTTGGCAGCAGAAAAAATGCCGGGCCCCTGGGTGTGGCACAGTATTTCTGTAGCGGAAAATGCCGGTCTGATTGCAGTCAAAATCAACAGTATGGACAGCGAACGAGCGTATGTAATGGAGCTTCTGCACGATATCGGCCGCCGGGAGGGCTTTAAGGCAGTGATGCCATATCCCTGCCGCGGCCTTCTTGAAATTAAAAACACAAATTATTTAGCTGTCCTGTTTTGAAATAATCCAATCTTCTGCCATAGATGCACCAATTCTCAAAAGCATCTTTTATAAAGATTTCCCTGGGTATCCCAGATCCCTATTTTTTCCCCTTCATCTGATAATAATGAATGCGGTTAGACAGCAGCGCAGCGGCGCCTGCTATTAATGCCCCGGCGGCATACGCAGGCTTACCGATACACATCCAAACTGCGCCTCCCAGCAGCAGGCCCACCCCGGCAATTCCTCCCACAGCAGTTCCGATTCTGTCGGCTTTTGCTGACGGTGTACGCAGTTTCTTTGATTTTTCCGCTGCAAAACGGCTAAGCTCCTGGGTTTTTTCTAAAGTCTTTTGCGTATGCTCCATTGCGGAACGGGTTAATTCCATTGTTTTCTTTGCTGCCTTCATTGTGCTTTCTTGTAATCTGTTCTGATCCATTTCCTTTTCCTCCTGGAATATGATATTTAATTATCTTATATAAAAAACCGACCGTCGGTCTTTATATTGTTAAAAAAAACGACCGTCTATAGCAACAGTCATTTTTACAACCTTCAAGGAAAAAATGGCTCCAGGCCTTCCTCATAAAATCATCAGATATATTATATCAGCCATAAGCCTCGGCAAGGCTTGCAATTATGTTATCGTCAAGAATATCCAGGCCAAGCTGCCTCATAACAAACTGCAGGTAATTCAGACGTTCTTTTGTTTCCGCACAGTTACGCCCGAACAATACCGGATTTGCCCAGTAATTCAGAAGTATCAGAAAAACCTCTGAACAAAGGGCGGGCTGCGTCGTCTGCAGGGAACCGTCCCTGATGCCTTCTTTAATCAGTTCACAGAGAGTCGGCGCATCCTGCTGCATACTTGCCTGCATGCTTCCGACTACGAAATAGGGATTGACCTGCGATGATAACACCTTATCAAACATATGGGTTTCTGAGTCATCCACGAGCTGTAAAAGAATTTTTTTCAGCTTCTCTTTTGCATTTTCAGCCTTAGTATTACGAATGAGCTCATGGAAACTGTCAAAAACATACTGTGCCCTCTTCTGTATGACAGCCTCCAGAATCTCTTCTTTTGACTTGAAGTGATGGTAAAGCCCGCCTTTGGACAGCTTCAGAGCATCCAGGATGTCCTGGATACTCGTCTGCTCATACCCCTTTTCTGAAAAAAGCCGGGCAGCTGTAATTATGATTTTCTCAACTGTTTGTTCAGGATATTTGTTTCTTCCCATAATGCCTCCATATAAACCGACGGTTGGTTTGTATTGAGGATAGCAGAGATTACATGAACCGTCAAGCTAAATAATGAACAATTGATTTATTTTCATTGACATCCGATCTTATATGAACTATAGTAAAAGTGTGAAAAGTAAGAAAAGTAATACTTTTAATACAAAAGTGCATATGTGAAAGAAAGGAAAACTGTGACATGAGTAAAATTGTATTTTTCTGTATTCCTGCCTATGGGCATACCAATCCTACCATAGAGGTCGTCCGTGAGCTGGTAAAAAGGGGAAATCAGGTCCATTACTATTCCTTTTATGAGTTCCGGTCCCGTATTGAAGAAACAGGCGCCGTCTGCATACCCTGCGATGATTTTATGCCTCCCGCTCCAAAAGATATTGACAAAAAAGTAGGAAAGGATCTGTCCTCCCTGGTGGATATGACTGTGGATGTAACGCTTGCCATGGAAGATAAGGTACTGGGTGAGCTGCGGGCCTGGAAGCCGGATTGTATAGTATCGGATTCCATCTGTATCTGGGGAAAGCTGTATGCGAAAAAACTGAATGTTCCCTTCGTCTGCTCCACAACCACCTTTGCATTTAACCAGCAGACGGCGCGTCTTATGAAGCAGAGCCTTTCGGAGCTTCTGCGTATGCTGTCCGGGATGCCCCGAATCAATGCCAGGCTCAGGCAGCTGCGCCGCCATGGTTATGAAATCCGGCAATTTTACGAGCTGTTACAAAATGATAATGATACGGAAACCATTGTTTATACATCGAAAGAATTCCAGCCCATGTCGGAAACCTTTTCCGATAAATTTACCTTCACCGGGCCTTCCATTGCGGTCCCGAAGCCGTCAGGACATAAGAAAAGCAGGCCGCTGATTTACATATCCCTGGGAACCGTGCTGAACAGGCAGGAGGATTTCTATATAAGCTGCATGAAAGCGCTGAAAACAGAAGCTTTGGATGTCATTATGTCAGTAGGCGGGCGCACAGATATTTCCGGTCTCGGAGTTATTCCGGATAATTTTCAGGTAATACCCAGGGTCAATCAGCTGGAGGTGCTTCAGGAGGCTGATGTATTTCTTACCCACTGCGGCATGAACAGTGTGAGCGAAAGCCTGTATTTCGGCGTGCCTATGGTATTGTTTCCCCAGCAGCCGGAGGAGGGCGCGGTTGCCCGCCGCGTACAGGAGGTGGGAGCCGGAATCCCCTTGCCGGGAAGGGAAGCCTCCGTAATCCGGGAAAGCATCCTGCAGGTTTTGAAGAATGCCCGGTTTCGTGTGGCCGCGGGCGGAATCGGAGAAAGCTTCAGAAAAGCCGGAGGAGCGCAGAAAGCAGCTGATGTAATCGAAAAAATCTCCTCAAAATGATTTTTTTAAAGGGAAAATGTGGTATACTCTCATTAAAGTCCGGTTTCAGCCTGTTCCCTTGCAGAACAGGCTGAAGCTGCGACATGCATTTTGAAAAGATCAGATTATTAAGGAGAGTAACACATGAGAATAGGAATGGGCTACGACGTACACCGCCTTACGGAGGACAGGAAGCTGATTATCGGCGGAGTGGAAATCCCTTACGAAAAAGGGCTTCTCGGCCATTCGGATGCGGATGTCCTTCTGCATGCCATCATGGATGCCCTGCTTGGCGCTGCGGCGCTTGGGGATATCGGAAAGCATTTCCCCGATACCGATCCCGCGTATAAAGGAATCAGCAGTATGGAGCTTCTGCGTAAGGTGGGCGAACTTTTGGAGGAACACAGCTTTCTGATTGAAAATATTGACGCAACCATCATTGCGCAGGCGCCTAAAATGCGTCCCCACATCGATACAATGCGTAAAAACATTGCGCAGGCGCTGCAAATTGAGGTGGATCAGGTGAATGTAAAGGCAACCACAGAGGAAGGGCTTGGCTTTACCGGGACAGGAGAGGGCATTTCTTCCCAGGCTGTCTGCCTTCTGAATACACCCTATGGCCTGTATTCCCAGGATGTGAACGGAGGCTGCGCCGGGTGCGGAGGCTGCCCGAAGGCATAAATAATGAAGAAGGTTGGATAAAGGGATGGAATTACAAAAGCAGCGGATCAGACGGCTGGAGGCTGCCGGCTGCCGTAGTTTAAGGGAATTGTGGGAAGAAGCTTTTGCAGAAGACACTAAGCTGTTCAATGACTATTATTTTGATAATAAGGCGGAAAAAAACAACGCCCTGATACTGGAGGAGGATGGAAAGCTGCTGTCCATGGTTTCCATGACGCCTTATCAGGTCTGCGTGAAGACGGATGGTATATTCCGGAAGGTAGAATCTACCTATCTTGTGGGAGTGGCGACCAGACAGGAGTGGCGCAGGCACGGCTTCATGGGCAGGCTGCTGAAGGAAGCCTGCGGGGAATTGAATGCTGCCGGACAGCCGTTTGCCTTCTTACAGCCTGCGGCCCCTGAAATTTATGAGCCTTTCCGGTTTACCTATATTTATGACAAGCCCCAGTGGATTTTTCAGCCGGAGTTCGGCCTGATGGCGGACGACCTGCTGGAAGGGGAATCGAGAGAACCTGTTTTTATCCGGGACGGACGTAAAATACTGCAGGCGGCGGAAAATGTCCTGGAGAAAAAAGAACAGCCGGGATACGGTATGCTGGAGGTCAGGCCCATGGAGGAAGAGGATATCCCGGAGGTGGTGCGTTTTGCGGTTCCGTTGCTGGAGCGCAGGTTCCAGGTATATACGGAACGCTCCGCGGAGTACTATGAAATGATGCTTAAGGAAATGTACGCCCAGCAGGGGGACAGTTTCCTGCTTCTGGATGATAAGCGGATTGTGGGCTATTTCCTTTACAGCCGGGAAAAAGGCCCGGTGATACAGGAGGCGTTGATTTATCCGGAATTTGAGGAGCTTGTGCTTGAGCCGGATACTGTCAGCCAGCCGGCAATTATGGGAAGGATTATCAGTCTGCCCGCCATGCTTTCTTTCATCCGTTGCAGGCAGAAACTGGATGTGCTGCTGAAATATGAGGACAGCATGATTGAAGAAAACAATGGATTTTTCAGATGGCAGACCGGTCCCGGCGAAAGCAGCGTGTGCAGAATGGACGCGGGAAAAGTCGGACAGCAGATTTATGCGGAAACCTCGCCTGAGCTGCTGACCGCATTTCTGTTCGGAAGAAGGCCGGCGGAAGAATGCTTTAGCTTCAGAAATGGATACCGGTGGGAGCGGGAGGGACTTTTGCAGGGGCTGGAACGTATCAAAACCCTCCGCGACGTATGCATCAATGAAATTGTCTGAGGCGGATGCGTTTGGCCTGGCAGGCGGTAGGTGTAGGGAGGATGGATAGTGGAAACGGATAGATACATAGGGATTATACGAGTTAGCATTGGTTGATAAAGAGTTTAGAACAATGTGTCAGGGGGTTAAGTGGGGGAATACGTAAAAAGAAGGAATAAGTAAAAAGAAGTTGACAAAAAAAGGAGTTTTGCATATCCTGTATATAGATAGCAAATGAAGGAAAAAGGCGATGAACGGAAAGAGTAGGTTGTTGGTTTGCCGCAGAGAGGGAGTGTCACCGGCTGGAAGCATTCCTGGCAGATATGGCTGAAAGTGCCTCCGGGAGCTGATCGGGTGAGGGGAGTTTTCCTGTAGCCGGGTACGTTTACGCACGTTACGTGTTTTGAGTGCAGGTATTAACCTGAATTAGAGTGGAACCGCGGCTTCAACCGTCTCTGTTGCAGAGAAGGGAAGGAACCGCGGTTTATTTGTTGCCCTGGAAAGAAGGAAGGTAAATGGGTATTATAGGAAACATAAAAGAGGAGATTAGGATTATCAGGGAGCGTGACCCTGCAATACATTCTTCTATGGAGGTATTTCTTTATCCCAGCTTTAAGGTCATGCTTCATTACAGGCTGGCTCATAAGCTGTATCGATCGGGCCATTTTTTTCTGGCCAGGTGGATTTCGCAGAGGGGGGTCAGGAAAACGGGGATTGAAATCCATCCGGGAGCGCAGATTGGCAGGGGGTTTTTTATTGATCACGGAAATGGTGTGATTATCGGGGAAACGGCGATTATCGGGGATAATGTGACTTTGTATCAGGGGGTAACGCTGGGGGGAACCGGGAAAGAGCATGGGAAAAGGCATCCTACGGTGGGGGATAATGTTATGATAAGCGCCGGCGCCAAGGTGCTGGGGTCTTTTACCATAGGGGAAAATTCCAAAATCGGTGCGGGAAGCGTGGTGCTGGAGGAGGTGCCGCCCAATTCCACTGTGGTGGGAGTGCCCGGCCGGGTGGTGAAAAGGGGAAATCAGCCGATTCCCCGTGATACCATGGATCAGGTCAATCTGCCTGACCCTGTGAAAGAGGATATTTCCAATCTTCAGCATGCAAACAGTGAATTAATCAACAGACTGCTTGACCTGGAGGCGGAAGTGCGTTACCTTAAAAGAACAGAGGAAAAAAGCTGCGAGGAAGAAAAATGCGCTTATCGTGAGGTGTGCCGTCAGAAGGAACGGTGTCACGAGAAGATAAAATGCTGTCAGAAGGGGCAGGAGGGCTGTCCCGTGTCATGCGGGGAGAAACAGACGGAAAACTGAGCGCCCTGAACAGTTACGATAAAATTATTTGAGAATATGAAAAAGGAGAACCAGTCAAGATGAAAATTTACAACACCCTGACAAAGAGAAAAGAAGAATTTGTGCCGATTACCCCCGGTGAGGTTAAAATGTATGTCTGCGGCCCCACCGTATATAATCTGATCCATATCGGCAATGCCCGCCCGATGATTGTATTTGATACGGTGCGCCGTTATTTTGAGCATAAGGGCTATAAAGTAAATTATGTGAGCAACTTCACTGATGTGGATGATAAAATCATAAAGAAGGCGATTGAAGAGGGCGTGGATTCCACGGTTATTTCCGAGCGTTATATCGCGGAATGCAAAAAGGATATGGAATCCCTTAATGTGAAGCCTGCCACCACCCATCCCCAGGCCACCCAGGAAATCTGCGGCATGCTGGATATGATACAGGAGCTGATTGACAAAGGGCATGCCTATGCGGCGGAGGACGGCACGGTATATTTCCGTGTCAGAAGTTTTAAGGAATATGGTAAGCTTTCCCATAAGAATCTGGATGATTTGGAGGGAGGCAAGCGTTCCCTGCTGGTATCCGGCGAGGATCAGAAGGAGGATCCCTTTGATTTCGTACTCTGGAAGCCGAAAAAAGACGGGGAGCCTTACTGGGAGTCCCCCTGGTGCAAAGGCCGTCCCGGCTGGCATATCGAATGCTCCGTAATGAGCAAGAAATATCTGGGGGAAGAGATCGATATCCACGCAGGCGGGGAGGATTTGGTTTTCCCTCATCATGAGAACGAAATCGCCCAGTCTGAGGCGGCAAACGGCAAGACCTTTGCCAGGTACTGGATGCACAACGCATTTTTGAACATTGATAATAAAAAAATGAGCAAATCTGCCGGAAACTTCTTTACCGTGCGTGATATTGTAGCGAAATATGATCCGCAGGTGGTCCGTTTCTTCATGCTTTCCGCTCATTACAGAAGCCCGCTGAACTTCAGCGACGAGCTGATGGAAGCGGCCAAGAACGGTCTGGACAGAATCCGTACCGCTGCAGCCAACCTGAATTTCCTTCTGG
The DNA here is from genome assembly GCF_000466465.2 of Clostridium sp. KLE 1755. Classification (NCBI taxonomy): domain Bacteria; kingdom Bacillati; phylum Bacillota; class Clostridia; order Eubacteriales; family Clostridiaceae; genus Clostridium; species Clostridium sp. KLE 1755. Next base: position 19,707 of record NZ_KE992681.1, on the reverse strand, counting down.
AAAAAGCGGGCGCGGGCGAAGCCACGGAAGAGGAGAAGAAGCTTCTTAAGGAGGCTGCCGGATTTGCGGTGAAGTTTGACGAGGCCATGGACGATGATTTTAATACGGCGGACGCCATTGCCGCTATTTTTGAGCTTGTGAAATTCGCCAATACCAATGCCGGCGCGGATAATTCCGCCGCTTATATAAAAGCGCTGCTGGAGGAAATCAAGGAGCTGGCCGATGTTTGCGGGCTTATCGTGGAGAAAAAGGAAGAAATGCTGGATGAGGACGTGGAAGCGCTGATCGCGGAGCGTCAGGCAGCCAGGAAAGCAAAGAATTTTGCCAGAGCGGATGAAATCAGGGATGAGCTGCTTGAGAGGGGAATCATTCTGGAGGATACCCGCGAGGGAGTAAAATGGAAGAGAGCTTAAGCCTGCTTACGCAGATTAAAAAAGAATTCAACCTGGGGGAAGTAGATCTTCGGACCTACTCCCCCCTGACTCTTGCCTTCGTGGGGGATTGTATTTACGATCTCATTATCAGGACTGTGGTGGTGGAGCGGCATAATGCATCCCCCAACAGGCTGCATAAGGAAAAAAGCCATCTGGTCAAGGCGCAGACACAGGCGGAGATGGGAACTGTTTTGCAGCAGTATCTTACGGAGGAGGAGCTTGCCGTATACAGGCGGGGGCGGAATGCCAAGTCCTATACCACGGCCAAGAATGCTTCCGTAGGGGATTACCGGAAGGCCACCGCGCTGGAGGCGCTTTACGGCTACCTTTATCTGGACGGCCGGATGGAACGGCTGATGGAGCTGGTGAAAATTTCACTCAGGGAGCTTGATCTTGCTCTCTGAATAAAAAGAGTATGAAAAATCCGTTCCGGTGTGACCTGCCGGAGCGAAACTGAAGGAGCGGTTATGAGATACGAAGAACTGACCATAGAAGGGCGGAATGCGGTTATAGAAGCCTTCCGTTCGGGAAAGACCATTGACAGAGTTTTTATTCTGGACAACTGTCAGGACGGTCCGATTATGACCATCAAAAGAGAAGCGAAAAAGACGGATTGTCTCATTAAGTATGTTTCCAGGGAACGTCTGGATCAGATGTCTGAAACAGGAAAACATCAGGGGGTTATTGCCTATGCCGCTGCCTATGAATATGCGCAGGTAGAAGATATGCTGAAGCTGGCTGAGGAAAGGCAGGAGCCGCCCTTTTTGATATTATTGGATAATATTGAAGATCCCCATAATCTGGGGGCGATCATCCGTACTGCCAACCTGGCGGGCGCCCACGGTGTCATTATTCCTAAAAACAGGGCTGTGGGTCTGACCGCAACCGTGGCCCGTACCTCTGCCGGGGCCTTGAATTACACACCGGTGGCCAAGGTGACCAATCTGGTAAAAACCATGGACGAGTTAAAGAAAAAAGGAATGTGGTTTGTGTGTGCGGACATGGACGGAACCAGAATGTATGATTTGAACCTGACCGGCGCAATCGGCCTTGTTATTGGTAACGAAGGCGAAGGCGTGGGAAGGCTGGTGAAGGAAAACTGTGACTTTGTCGCGTCCATCCCCATGAAGGGAAACATTGACTCCCTGAATGCCTCAGTGGCGGCAGGCGTGCTGGCTTATGAGATTGTCAGACAGAGAATTATATAAAAAGGTAGAAGGAAGGTAACTGCCTGAACCCTTCACAGCTACAGAGGCAACATTCCTTCAGATTGCAGGAGCATTAAGAAAAAATGAAAAATTTGAATTTTCTGGCGGTTACGGGATGCGGTCTTCTGGCTGTATTCCTGATTTCCTTTACAGCGGCATGCAGCAGGCAGTCCGGAGCGGCCGACGCTCCGGTCATGCAGGCGGACAGCGGCGGGCTGCAGAGCGTGGGAACCGTGGATAAAACAGAAAATGGAACAGCGGATGCAGGACAGGCGGCTGATGATTCCGGCGCGTCGGTGCAGGATTCTGTGTCGCATGAGTCTGTAGGACAGGCCCAGGAGGCGACGGTGAAAACCGGGAAGGACTCCGAAGGCGCGGCAGACGGAAAGCAGGACACAGGACAGACGATGGACCGCGGCGGGGAGGAAGCCGGAGACACAGGCCAGGTGTCCGGAAATGATGGCGGAGAAGCCGGAGATGAAAGTCTCGTATCCGGAAATGGCAGCGCAGAAGCCGGAGACACAGGCCAGGTATCCGGAAATGACAACGGGGAATCCGCCGGTCAAAATCAGGTATCAGGAAATAACAGTGGAGCGTCTGTAAGCGGAAACCAGGTGTCCGGCAACAGCGGCCCCGGCAGTGACGGCGGTGAGAATCAGATTTCAGGAAACAGAATTCCCGCAAGGCAGTTACTCCGCCCTTGCGGAGGAAGCGTATCCGGCAGCAGTATTTCAGAAAATGATATTTCAGGAAATTCTCTGTCCGGCAGCACTTCCGGCAACAGTATATCTGCAAACAGCATTTCCCAAAACAGCACAGGTGGAAATAAGGATTCAAAAAAGGAAAACTCCTCCGGAAGTGAGGCCGGCAAAGAAGAATCGGGAGGCAGTTCCTCCGACAGCACAGTTTCAGGCAGCAGTATGTCAGGCAACACCGTTTCAGGCAGCAGTACGTCAGGCAACTCAGTTTCAGGCAGCAGTGCCTCAGGCAATTCTGTTTCCGACAGTGATATCATAGCTCATATGGGAAGGAATACGGCAAAGCTGGAGGATCCTTTTGACAGGAAACACTACACCCTGGCCCAACGGCAGGCGGTCCGCAGCTCCCATAAGGAAACGCTTCTCGCCAATGAACTGGATAAACAGACGATATCAGGAAACAACATTGATTTTTCGGATATCAAAATAACCTGTCTGGGCGACAGCATTACCCAGGCCGTAAACCTGGATAATCTGGATAATTATCAGGAGCTTGCCTATCCCCATATCCTGCAGGAAACGCTGGATGCCAGAAAAGTATATAATCTGGGAATAGGAGGCTCTTCTATCGGGAGATACTGGGCGGACGCCTTCGTAGACCGCTACCAGAAAATCCCTGAGGACAGCGATATCATTCTTGTAATGGGCGGCACAAATGACGAGTTCTGTGCAAGCCTGGTGGAATTCGGAAATCCCGCGGAGCGTAAAAGGAGAACCTTCTGGGGGGATTTGGATGAACTGATGGATGGGCTGAAGACGGACTATCCTAATGCGGAGGTGATTTTCATGACACCTCTTCCCAACAGCCTTCAGGATTACCTGAAAATCCAGCACCCCTACCTGATTCCCCAGGATAAATTCGCGGATGTCATCAAGGAGCTGGCGGACGAACATGGAATGGAAGTGATTGACCTTTACAATTCTAATATTCTGGACGGACATGATAAAGACAATGTCCTGCATTTCATGCCGGACGGCGTACATCCCAACGCGGACGGCTATGAGATTCTGGGAGAGCATGTGGCGGCGGATTTGATACGGATTCTGCAGTCGAGGCAGAAGAAAGGAACGGATTCCCAATGAAAGATTCCTACGGGGAATATACCGACGAGGAGCTGATCGTGCTTCTCAGGGACGGTGAAAATGATATCACGGATTACATTATGGAAAAATATAAGGGCATGGTGAAGGCAAAAGCCAAGTCCATGTACCTTTTAGGCGGGGACAGCGATGATTTAATCCAGGAAGGCATGATTGGGCTTTTCAAAGCTATCCGGGATTATGACAGCGGCAGGGATGCCAGCTTCAGCACCTTTGCGGATCTTTGCGTATCCAGACAGATGTATACGGCAGTGCAGGCCTCTTCCCGGAAGAAACACATGCCTCTTAACACCTATATTTCCCTGTACAGCAAAAACATCGGGCCGGATGGGGATGGCAATGAGGAAAACAGCCTGATGAACGCCATTCCTGCGGCGCTGGAAATGAGTCCGGAAGAGCTTTTTATCGACCGGGAAAATGTGGAAGGGCTGGAGCAGGCGATTGAGAAAGAATTAAGCGGCTTTGAAAAGCAGGTGCTGGATCTTTACATTACGGGGATGAGCTATAACCAGATTGCCCGGGTACTGGGCAAGGATGGAAAAAGTACGGACAATGCGCTTCAGAGGATTAAGGCAAAGCTTCGCAGGGCGATTTCCGGGGACTGAGTCGGAGTGAAACGCCGCGGGGTTTTTAAAGGGAGGAAAACTGCAGATGAAGGATAAAGAAGATACGAATGAAAATATGAGGGACAGGGAAAAGGGTATGATAAATTTGAATTTTGCAGGGATCCGATCCAGGGAGGAACTGTACAGGTATCTGCAGGAAAAGCTGAATCTGCCGGAATCCAGGGGAGAAAATCTTGATAACATTTACGCAGTGCTTACGGAAGCTTCCGGGAAAATACATATTATAGTAGAAGGGCTGTCAAAGAGCCGCAGAAGGTTGGGAAGCTATCTGGACGGCGTTTTGAAAACGCTCAGGGCCGCGGAGGCGGTTACAGAGGATTTAACCATAGAGGTGCGCGGACAAATCGATGCTGATAAGGAATGGCTGGATAATCCTACGGTAGTGGAGCAATCCTGCGCGTACAGCCGGCCTGTAATGACGGCGCCGGATGGTAAGCCGGTTCCCCATAATTCCAGGGAAGGCCTTTTGTACCGCGCGGAAGGCATGCCTTATGTCAGGCTCCGTTTTCCCAATGCGATGAATGTCCAGCTGCAGATTGGCGATATCATGTATCCGTTCCTGGAGACGGAAAAGGATGTGTGGACGGTGGATCTGCCCCTGGAGCCGGGATTTTATTATGTGCATCTCTACGTGGACAACTGTCTGGCAATCAGCCCGTTCCTTTCCATAGGCTATGGTTTTTCACGGCCGGTGAACTATATTGAGGTCGGGCCGGTGCCGGAATTTTTACAGATGCACGATGTGCCGCATGGGGATATCAGGCATGAGTATTATCCTTCTGCTGTTACCGGAAGGACGGAAAGCTGCATCTGCTATGTGCCGCCGGGATATGAAGAGGGGACGCTGGAATATCCGGTACTCTACCTGCAGCATGGCTTCGGGGAGAATGAACGGGGCTGGATATGGCAGGGAAAGGTGAATCATATCATGGATAACCTGCTGGCAGAAGGAAAGGCCGTGCCCATGCTAATCGTTATGGCAAACGGTATGGTCATGGAGGAAGACGGGGATGGGGAGGCAGTGCTCCGGCACAGCCTTTTCCCGGAGGAGCTTGTGCAGGATATCATTCCCTTCATTGAGAAGAAATACCGGGTGAAAAAGGATAGGGACCACCGGGCGATGGCCGGGCTTTCCATGGGATCCATGCAGACAAGCATGACGGTCTGCCGTTATTCGCAGCTTTTTGGCTGGGAGGGGCTGTTCAGTGGTTTTATGCACAATTTTATCGGAGAAGACCCGGATAACAGCTATCTGGAAATTATGAAGGAAAAGGAATTCCAGGAGAAGCAGCATCTGTTTTTCAGGGCTATGGGAAGGCAGGATGAGTTCTGGGATTTTTTTACGGAGGACGATGCTTTCTGTGAAGAAAACGGGATTCCCTGTGTGCGCAGGGAGTACAGAGGCGGGCATGACTGGAATGTCTGGAGACAGTGTATCTATGATTTTCTCCCACAGCTTTTCCGGGAAGATGCTGAAAAATAGAAAAGCAGGAAAGACACAGGATAAAGTATGGACGAAAATTTTGTCAGGGAACGTGAAAAAGCCGTACAGGCAGTAAAGGAATGCGGCGAAGAAGCATTGCTGGGCGGCCGTCTGTGGCATGCGGTAAGCCTTTATGAGGGAACCACCTTTTATACGAGCAAAAAGCTTCCCTTTACCTACCGGATTAAAGGACGTGAGCTTTTCTGCGATCGGAAGGAAAAATCCATTACCGAGGCAACCGTGCTTCGGGCTTATAAAAAGATTCTGGAGGCGCGGGCGGCAGGTGAGCCGATCCGCGGGCCGAAGAAGCTCAGCATGTTCGGCGCTCCCTATATCTGGGGAATTCTGAAGGGGCTGGGGCTGGCCGGGGGTGAAGAGACGGAACGGATGGCCGAAATGCCAGAGGATGCCGCCGATGCGGAACGGGCGGCCGAAACGCCGGCGGATGCCGCCGGTGCGAAAATGACCGGTCCGGACGATGCAAAGATTGCGTCCGAACTATGAAAGGAGCCGAAGATGCTTACAATCAGCAGGGATAAGGTATATGACAGACTGGATAAAAACATTCCTCCGTCAGCCATTTGCGAAAGCGGGGAAACAGTAATATTCGAAACCAGGGACTGCTATGACGACAGTGTAACCAGTGAAGAGCGTCCTCTGGGAGACAGGGAAGACGCCCTGGGAAATCCGGCAACCGGACCCTTGTATATTAACGGCGCGGATGCGGGGGATGTGCTGAAAGTAGAAATCCTGGATATCAGCCTGCATTCCAGGGGTGTTATGTGCGCTTCCTTTTCATGGGGTATTTTTGCAGGCAGACTGCCGGAAGCAAAGGCGGTAATGTATGAAATCGAGGGAGATAAGATTCGCTTTGATGATACGCTGCTGCTTGACTGCTGTCCCATGATAGGGGTCATCGGAACGGCGCCTGCCGGAGAAGGGATAGCCACATCTGTTCCCGATGTCCACGGCGGAAACATGGACTGTAGAAAAATCGGGGCGGGAACGGTCCTTTATCTGCCTGTTGCAGTTCCGGGAGCGTTGCTTTCCATGGGTGATCTCCATGCCCTGATGGGAGACGGAGAGGTTTTTGGCTGCGGGCTGGAAATTGCGGGAACGGTTACCGTAAGGGTAAGTGTATTAAAGGAAAATCCAATCCCCACGCCGTTTTTGATAACCCGGGATGCTGTAATTACCATTCAGTCGGCGGCTACCGTGTTTGAGGCGGGAAAGACAGCCGCCAGGCTGATGGAAGAATTTGTGAGAAGGGTGACCGGCCTGGAGGAAGTGAAATCCGAGATGCTGATGTCGCTGGTTTCGCATATGTCGGTATGCCAAATCGTAAATCCGCTGATGACGGCGCGCGTGGAATTCCCCAGGAATATATTGGAACAGTATGGATGGAGGGCGGAATAAGAAAACCATAAAAATGTAGTAATGATTCGGCATTGTTCGGGAATAAATACATGATTTAACAAAAATTTACCATTTTACTACCGTATATGGAAGCAATTTTGTTAAAAAATGGGATAAAATGTATTTATAAGCTGAGGAGGCCGGATATGTCAGAGCAGGAGAAGTTAGCAAACCGTATTAAGACCCTTTGCTCGGCAAAGGACATGTCTTATTATACTTTGTCCTACCGTTCCGCAGTTCCGATGACGACACTGATGCACATCATTGATTGTTCTACCCAGAACCCGGGGATTTTTACAATCTGCAAGCTGTGCGGAGGACTTGGTATTACATTAAAAGAGTTTTTCGATTCACCCGAATTCCTGGAAATTGAGGTGGGTGAAGAATAGCGTCTTACGCTTTCTTCCATTTATTGGTTGATTATACCCTTCATGAAGATGGCCGCCCTGGTGCTTGGGGCGGTCATTCTTTATGCACAAACAGGCTGGCGGACACAGAAACCGGAAAACATGGGAATGATGGATAAAGGCCAAATAGGGCAGAACTTTAACAGCAGCAGGGCTGAATAAAATGTATGAGCCCCCAATTTTAATCAATCAAATTTTTTTATAAAAGTACTTGCTTTTTTTACATGAGATGAATATAATAGCATTAAACATATGAAAGATTGTTCATATGTTTGAATGAAAAAATAAATAAAGGATACCATATGATTGGAGGAGCTTCTATGAAAAGAAATTATGAGCATGCGGAAAGCTGTGAATATATTCATGTCCATGAGGATATTGTTGAAAAAGTAAATGCGCAGATGCCGGCGGAGGATGATTTGGATGATCTGGCTGACTTTTTTAAGATATTCGGGGATACTACAAGAATTAAAATGCTGTATGTGCTGCTTTGTTCCGAAATGTGTGTCTGCGATTTGGCGCAGATACTGAATATGACGCAGTCGGCAATTTCCCACCAGCTGAGGGTGCTTAAGCAGATGGATTTAGTGAAGAGCAGGAGGGATGGGAAGACTATTTTTTACTCGCTGTCCGACGGACATATCAAGACAATTCTGAGCCAGGGGCTTGATCATATTCAGGAGGATGAAGAATAATGACCAGGAAATTAAAGAAAAGACTGAAACGGATTATCATCGGAGCCGCTTTTTTTGCGGCTGCTGTACTGATTGAGAATTTTGCGCCGGGGCTGCCCTGGTATGTATTGCTGGCCGTATTTTTGACAGCCTATGTGATTGTGGGCGGAGACGTTGTGAAGAGAGCGGTGGGCAATATCGGCAAGGGCCAGGTTTTTGATGAGAATTTTCTTATGACCATTGCCACGGTGGGAGCCTTTTTTGTAGGGGAGTATCCGGAAGCGGTGGCGGTAATGCTGTTTTACCAGGTAGGTGAGCTGTTCCAGAGCTACGCGGTGAACCGTTCCAGAAAGAACATAACGGAGCTGATGGATATCCGTCCGGATTTTGCCAACGTGCGCAGGGACGGCGTGGAAGCGCAGGTGGATCCGGATGAAGTGGCCGTGGGTGAGACGATTGTGGTGAAGCCCGGCGAGAGAATCCCGCTGGACGGCGTGATTACAAAAGGAAATTCCAGCCTGGATACGATGGCGCTCACCGGTGAAAGCGTGCCCAGAGAGGTCCTCTGCGGCGAAGAGGTAATCAGCGGATGCATCAATCTGACGGGTGTGCTTGAGGTACAGGTCAGCAAGCCCTTCGGTGAATCCACAGTGTCCAAAATCCTGGATCTGGTGGAGAACGCCAGCAGCAAAAAAGCAGAAGCGGAAAATTTCATCACCAAATTTGCTAGGTATTATACGCCCATTGTGGTACTCTGTGCCGCAGTTCTGGCAGTAATTCCGCCGTTGTTTTTAGGAGGCTGGTCCACCTGGATTTACAGAGGGCTGACATTCCTGGTGGTTTCCTGCCCCTGCGCCGTGGTTATCAGTGTGCCGCTGAGCTTTTTCGGCGGGCTGGGAGGCGCCAGCAAAGCGGGTGTCCTGATCAAGGGGAGCAATTATCTGGAAGCTCTTGCGGAAGCGGAAATTGTTGTTATGGATAAAACAGGCACGCTCACAAAGGGAACCTTTAAGGTGACGGAGGTGAAGCCTGCTTCTGAAAACGGTGTTGAGGTGATTTCCGGGGAGAAGCTGCTGGAGCTTACGGCTTATGCGGAAAGCTATTCCAACCACCCTATTTCCCTTTCCATCCAGAAGGCCTATGGAAAGGAACTGGATAAAAACAGGCTGGAAAGCACGGAAGAGCTGGCTGGGCACGGTGTCCATGCGGTCATTGACGGATTTGACATTTATGCCGGAAACGAAAAACTGATGCGCCAGCAGAAAATTAGCTTTACCAATGCCGCGCAGATTGGTACAATTGTCCATGTAGCAAAGAATGACCAGTATCTGGGATATATCCTTATTGCTGATGAAATCAAGGAGGATGCCGCAGAATGTATCCGCGGGCTGAAGGCCGAGGGTGTTAACCGGGTGATAATGCTCACCGGGGACCGGAAGGAAACGGCGGATTATGTGGCTTCGCAAATAGGCCTGACGGAGGTTCACTCAGAGCTGCTTCCCGGTGATAAGGTGGATGAGGTGGAGAAAATCATCGCATCCAAATCGTCAAAGGGCAGGCTGGTATTTGTGGGAGATGGCATTAACGACGCGCCGGTCCTGGCAAGGGCGGATATCGGAATCGCCATGGGCGGCCTGGGAAGCGACGCAGCCATTGAAGCGGCGGATGTGGTAATCATGACGGATGAACCGTCCAAGATTGCCGCAGCCATGAGGATTTCCCGCAAGACGCTGGGCATTGTAAAACAGAATATCGTTTTTGCCCTGGGAGTAAAAATCCTTGTTCTCATTCTGGCGGCTTTTGGAATTGCCAACATGTGGCTGGCGGTTTTTGCCGATGTGGGTGTGGCGGTTATCGCCATCCTCAATGCCATGAGAGCCATGCAGGTGAAGGGCATTGACTGATGAGTGATAAGGTGCGGCGTTTCGGCCAGGGCTGCGCATATACCGGGAAAGCGGAGTATGGAAAAAATACAACTTAATCTACAATTAACACAGGAAGATATACAAACAGCAATAAGTCGGTATCATTATCAGGATACCGACTTACCGCTGTTTTTTCAGGTTTATGAAGAAGTGCGGAAATATCTGGATCCGGAAGGCTATTATGTGTATTCCGGGCCGGATAGGGAAAGAATCGGAAACAGGATATGGAAGGCGGCCGGGGAAAAAGCTAAAAAAGAAACCCAAAAAGAGACCCAAAAAGAGACCAAAAAAGAAACCGGGGGAAGAGCTGAGGAAGAAGCCGGGGTGGCCGGCGCGGAGGACAACATAACCGCGTCCGGTGAGGCTTTAATGCTTCCCGGCGGGAAGCATGGCTTCTGTCAGGTGATCGTGACACTTGGCAGCGGGCCGGACCGGCTCCAGGAAGGGTATGCGGCAAAGGGAATGCTCACGGAAAGCTATATGGCGGAGTGTATCTGCACGGAGCTTCTGTGGAAAGCCTATGAGGAGCTGAATGAAAAAATCAGGGGAAAATATGGACTGTTCGTGGAAAAGATGCTCTTTCCGGGAAGCGAGCTTCCGCTGGAGGCCATGGAAGGGATGTTTTCCCAAATCGGGCAGACAACGGTTTCCTTCAACCGCTTTTACGTACTTTCACCGAAAAAAAGCGTGGTGTACCAGGCACGGCTGGGGGACACGGCCTGCACAGAGCTGTGTTCCTCCTGCGGAAATAAGGACTGTCCCAACAGGAAGACAGCGATATGTGAAAAGGAAAGGGAGGACGTCGGGATGAAGCTGGAAAGAGGACTGATTCATTTATATACGGGAGAAGGAAAGGGAAAAACCACAGCAGCCATGGGACTGGCCCTGCGTGCGGCAGGATCGGGGAAAAAGGTGCTGATTGTGCAGTTCATGAAGGGCAGGGATACGGGGGAGCTTCACAGCCTGGCCCGTATCCCTGAAATCAGGCTTCTGCGCAGCGAAAAGGATTTCGGATTTTTTTCCTCTATGACCCTGGAACAGAAGGAGGAGCTGACAGAAATTCATAACCGGATTCTGGAGGAGGCGATTTTGCAGGCACAGGAGGGAAAGGCCGATGTCCTTGTGATGGATGAGGTGACCTATCCTGTGAACTGGGGGCTGCTGGACGGCGGCAGGCTGAAGGATTTCCTGCTGCATAAGCCGGAGGCTGTGGAGGTGGTATGCACCGGAAGGGATGCCCCCGCTTTTTTGACGGATGCTGCGGACTATATTACGGAAATGCGCTGTGTCCGCCACCCTTACCAAAAAGGAATTATGGCCAGGAAAGGGATAGAATTCTGAGTGGATCAGAAGAACAGGCAGCTGAGGACCTGTTGGCAGGAAAAAGAAAAATATACGCAGCTGTGAAGCTGTAAAAGCGCTTCAGCGGTAGGAGTAATATGGCAAAGAATAACGACAAAACTCAAAGATATTATCCAGGAATAAAAACAGCCTGTCTGGCAATGCTGGCGCTGCTTTTTCTGCTGGTGTGCGTCTTGCTTCAGGGGGACGGGGGAGAGAGCCTGGGTGGAGGAGACGCGGCTGCCGGCGCTGGTGAGCATGGTTTTTATTATGAGAATCTGGCCCTGATGCCCGGTGTGGAGGTGACGGCGGACAGTGTGGAGAATGATAGCTTCCTGCCGCAGCTGGCGGCGGATGGAAAGAAAAATGCCGGCGCCGGCCGCTGGTCCAGCGCCAATGAGGCGGGAGCGCCGGAGCACTGGCTGCAGTTTTCTTTTCCACAGGAGCAGAGCTTTGCCTTTGTCAGCCTTTACTGGGAACGTCTGAACGTGCTGGGATTTGTAATCGAGGTATCCCGGGACGGGGAGCACTGGACACAGGCCGCCCTGTGGGAAGGTACGCCGGAAACCAATGAGCAGCATGTGGTTTTGGATAATCAGGCGCAGGGCAGGTTCCTGCGCCTGAGAACCACGGCGGTTTCCGATACGGAGGAAAACCAGTACCTTTATTATCAGAATGTTTCTTTGCTGGAAATGGAAGTGTACGCCCAGGCTCCGGTATCCTGGTGCCTTCAGGTTCCGGAAATCAGGACAGCGGAAGACGGAAGCCGTTTCCTGCCCCTTCCCGAAGCGCCCGCAGGATATGAAATCCGGCTGCTTGGATCGGATTATGAGGAAATCATTGACGAGGACGGCACGGTATATCCCACGCTCGAGGAAAAAGCGGTTACCGTGGGATACCGGATTTCGCAGGGCGATAAATATGAGGATTCCCCTTCTTATTATGTAACGGTTCCGCCCTCCGTTTTTACGGACAATCCGGAATCGCCCGCGGATAATTCTGAAGCGTCTGTGGATAATTCTGAAGCGTTTGTGGTAAATGATCGACCGCGGCTATCGCCTGAGGTCTCGGAATGGAAGGGAGGCGCCGGTTTTTTCCCTCCAGAAGATGCGAAGCGCATTGTGATGCAGGCCGGCAGGGAGGCAGAGCTTAGGCAGCCTGCCCTGGATTTACAGGAAAGCTGGAAAAAGCTGTCCGGTGGGGAGCTGACGGTGGTTTCCGGTGAGGAAGCTTCCCTGCAGACGGGGGATATTTATCTGGGCTTTGCCGGAAAAGAGATGGGATTGAAGGAAGAAGGCTATTGGCTCGATATCCGGCCAGGCACTATGGTGCTCCGGGCAGAGAAGCTCCAGGGGCTTATCTGGGCAACGGTCACGGCCGCCGATCTTCTTGAAAATGCCGGAGAGGGAATCCCCTGCGGCACGATCCGGGATTATCCCCGCTATTCCGTGCGGGGTTTTCATATAGATATCGGCAGGAGGATGGTTTCCCTGGAAACCCTGAAACAGATTGTCCTGACTCTGAGTGAACACAAAATGAATAATCTGGGTGTGCATCTGAATGACAATGAGATTCTTTCCACCAGCGGAAAAAACGATTCCATTTCCAACGCGTTTACCGCTTATGCGGGCTTCCGTCTGGAGTCCGGGCTGAAAAACAGCAGGGGAGAGGGAATCACCTCCCAGGATGGTTCCCTGACCAGGGAGGAGTGGAAGGAACTCACCCGTTTTGCGGCAGAAAAAGGGGTGCAGGTGATCCCTGAAATTGACACGCCCGCCCACAGCCTGGCGTTGACAAGGATTTTCCCGGAATATGCCCTGGCGGACGAGCCGGATAATGTGGATCAGCTTGATTTGGGTAAAAAAGGGACAGTTGACCTGGTGCAAAAGCTTTGGAAGGAATATCTGGAAGGGGAGGATCCCGTTTTTGAAGCAGGCGGGCTGGTCCATATCGGGATGGATGAATATTTTGCGGACGGGGAGGATTACCGCAGCTTTGCCAATGACATGATAAGCATGATTCAGGAAAGCGGCCGCACCGTGCGTATGTGGGGCAGCCTGAGCCGCCTGCCCGGCAGGACGCAGGTGGCTTCGGAAAATGTGCAGATGCAGATCTGGAATATGGAATGGGCCGATCCGCAGGATATGTATGAGGAAGGTTTTACCATCATCAACTCCCTCAACAGCAGTCTGTATATTATCCCGGGAGGCGGCTACGACCGCTTGGATCTGGAAGCATTGAAGCAGTGGGAGCCAAATCTTTTCGCAGCTGGGACACAGGCGGAAATGCTGCCTGCCTATTCCGGGCGGATGGCGGGGGCGGTTTATTGCCTTTGGAACGATACGATAGGAAGCCTGGATACGGGCGTCACAGAGGAGGAAATTCTGGAACACTTTCTGGAACCGCTGCCGCTGCTTTCGGGAAAGCTGTGGTAGAATTTGATTGCGGCTACGGCTCCGGAAAGCTGTGATAAGCCCCTTCCTTCCGGTACTGCCTTGGACTGAGCTGGTAATAATTCTTAAATGCGGAGGAAAAATGCTCCATGGAGGAATACCCCAGGGCTTCAGCCACGGAGGTGATGCTCCGGCTGCTGTCGGAAAGCAGGATGGCAGCGGCGGACATACGCGCCTCCGTTTTTTTCTGCAGAAAGGTCTTGCCGTAATGCTTCTGCAGGAGCCGTTCCGTCTGCCTTGTGCCAAGCCCCAGCTTGCCGGCCAGCTCCTCTAAGGACAGGCTCTGATATTCATAGAGAAAATAATCTTCAATGATCACGGAGGTTTTATCAGCCGCCGCAGAGAAGCCGGAAGCCCTCCCGGTTTCTTTTTTTTCTTCATAATTGCGCACCAGCCTGACCAGAAGCTGCTGTAGCAGCAGCTCCACCTGCAGCTGAAAACCGGTATAGCGGTTTTCCAGTTCGGAAAAAAGCTCTTCCATCAGAAAAGCCACATTCTGGGTATCCTGGCCGAACCAGAAGGTGGTCCCTTCAAACAGGGACAACGCCCGTTCCCTGCCGTCTGGCTGCGGCCCGGCGGAGGGCTGGGAGCGGCGCTTTTTTTCCGTTTTCAGATAAATGCAATATTCACACATGGGATCCTCCAGGTGCGGTGTCTGCGCGTGCTCCACATGCGGCCCGGTCACATAAAGCGTCCCGGGCACAATATCATAAAAACGCCCATTGATGCGTGCACGGCCGTAGCCGCGGGGAATATAGTGGATTTCATAGCTCCCGCTGCCATGGCTGTGGCTGGGAACCGTGCGGAGAAATCTTTCATAGATAATATTAAGTGCCTGAAACCGCGTATCCCCAATGGTGAAGCGGATATCCAGATCGCTGAAATTCGTGCGCATATCTTCTGTTTCCTTTCAAATATCATCCAACCGTTTAAAAGCTCTGTGTGATGGGCCGGCGGCTGGCTGCTGCCGTATATTCGTTCGGCCAACGCAGTAATGTGGGGCCTGCCTGACCTGTTTCGTTCTGTCTTATATATTAATGTAACGTTTCCTGGCCGGGAAGTCAAGAAACCTGCGCTGATGCGACATAAAATGAAGCAAGTTGTCAAATCCTTCTCTAATACTTTTTCCCATTAGCTTTTATAATAAGGATATCAGTTAACACACAATTTGTGACATATGGTCACTGCTGCTGTAAAGCGGCTGAAGGCTGAAGAAGAGCGGCTGTTCACTGTCCTGACGGTTGCTTTTTTAGAAAAGAAAGGGGTTAAACAATGGAAAAAATGAGAATGAGAGGGGCGACACTGCCCGGCAACAGCTCAGTGGAAATGAAGGAATTTGAAATTCCCAAGCCCGGTCACGGCCAGGTGCTGATCCAGACCAAGGCTACCACCATCTGTGGAAGCGATATCCGCTGCATCTACAGGGAACATGTGGGAAAAGGCCCGGAGGGCTACATTCCCGGTATGGTTGCAGGCCATGAGCCCTGCGGCGTTATCGTGGAAGAAGGAGAGGGTTTAAAACGCTTTAAAAAAGGAGACAGGGTTATTGTTTACCATATTTCCGGCTGCGGCGTATGCAACGACTGCCGCAGAGGCTATTACATATCCTGCAAGAGCCGTTTCCGTCAGGCTTACGGCTGGCAGAGGAACGGCGGCATGGCGCCCTACATCCTGGCGGATGAAAAGGATCTGATCGCGCTGCCTGACGAACTGACCTACAAGGACGGCGCACAGGTAGCCTGCGGCTTCGGCACGGTATATGAAGCCATTGAAAAAATCGGCATCTGCGGCAACGATGCGGTGCTGGTAACCGGCCTGGGCCCGGTGGGACTGGCTGCGCTTATGCTTGCAAAGGCCATGGGAGCTAACATGCTCATCGGCGTGGAAATGAATGATTACCGTATCGGCCTGGCAAAGGAACTGGGACTGGTGGATTATGTGTTCAAACCGGACGAAGCCATGGACGGCATTATGAAGGTAACGAACGGAAACGGCGTGGAGCGCGCCATTGACGCCAGCGCCAGCGATCCGGGACGCCAGCTTGCCATCCGCGCCACAAGGGAATGGGGCAAAATCGCATTCGTCGGCGAAGGCGGCACCTGCACCTTTAATCCCAGCCCCGACATCATCCATGGACAGAAGACCATTTATGGCTCCTGGGTGACCTCGCTGTGGAGAATGGAGGAACTGGTGGAGCGTCTTGTCCGCTGGGGCATCCATCCGGAGGATCTGATTACCGATGAGTTCCCGCTGGAAAAAGCAGGCGAAGCCTATGCGCTTATGGCAGGCGGAAACTGCGGTAAGGTAGCAGTTGTTTTTGACTAAACAGTAACCGGTGAAAGCCGGCGGTAAAGGCGGATGCTGTGTGAAACGGCAGCCGTGAATTTCCAAAGTAAATTCCTGCCGGCAAAAAGGAGAGAATATGACAGCAATCATAGATCAGAATAAAATCCCCCGCCGCGCCCTGTACACAGGCGAGACCATTCCTGCGGTAGGGCTTGGAACCTTCGGTTCCGACAAATACGGCCCGGAACAGGTGGCGGAAGCCGTTTACGGAGGAATAAAGGCGGGCTACCGCCTGATTGACTGCGCAGCGGTATATCAGAACGAAGACAGAATCGGAGAAGTGTTAAAACGCGTTATGCAGGAAGGCATCGTGGAAAGAAAGGATCTGTTCGTAACCTCCAAGGTATGGAACGACATGCATGGTGAAGGCAAGGTACTGGAATCCTGCCGTAAAAGCCTGCAGGATCTGCAGCTTTCCTGTATTGATCTTTATTTTGTCCACTGGCCCTTCCCCAACTATCATGCGCCCGGCTGTGACGGAGATTCCCGGAATCCCGATTCCAGGCCCTTTAGTGTGGAAGAATTCATGAGCACCTGGAGACAGTGCGAACAGCTGGTGGATGAAGGAAAGGTACGCTATATAGGCATGTCCAACATGACCGTTCCCAAGCTGGAGGCAGTGCTGCCGCTGTGCAGAATCCAGCCGGCGGCCCTGGAAATGGAACTGCATCCCGGATTTCAGCAGCCGGAGCTGTTTGATTATGCTGTAGCCCACGGCATTCAGCCTATCGGTTACTGTCCCATCGGTTCCCCTTCCCGTCCGGAACGGGACAGAACCGCAGAGGACATCGCTGATACCCAGATGCCGGAAATCGTGGAAATCGCTGAAAGACACAACATCCATCCTGCCCTTGTGTGCCTGAAATGGGCTGCGCAGAGAGGCCAGATCCCCATTCCTTTTTCCGTGAAGGAACCCCAGTATGTAAGCAACCTTGCCTGCGTAACTGAGGATCCGCTAACCGAAGAAGAGATGGAGAGCATCCGCAGGGCGGATAAAAACTGCAGACTGATCAAAGGACAGGTATTCCTGTGGGCCGGGGCAAAGGGCTGGGAAGACCTGTGGGATATGGAGGGAACAATCACATGTTAAAAGGAATTCCGAAAATTTTATCCCCCGAGCTTCTGAAGGTTCTGTGTGAAATGGGCCACAGCGACCGCATTGTCATAGCAGACGGCAACTTCCCCGCAGAATCCATGGGCAAAAATGCGAAGGTAATCCGCATGGATGGCCACGGCGTCCCTGAAATACTGGATGCCATACTGCAGGTATTTCCGCTGGACAGCTATGTGGAAAAGCCCTTTTCCCTCATGGAGGTAATGCCCGGTGATAAGGTAGAGACGCCTATCTGGGAAACCTATGCGCAGATCGAGGAAAAATATGAAAGCCGCGGCAGAGAGGCTATCGGCCACATAGAACGGTTTGCTTTTTACGAGGAAGCAAAAAAAGCGTATGCAATCATAGCGACAGGAGAGACGGCGCTGTATGCCAATGTCATGCTCCAGAAGGGTGTGGTGACGGACTGATGGCGGAGCTGAAGGAATATCTGGAAAAAATAGAAAAGGTAATCGCACAGGGACCTTATAAGGATACCTGGGAGAGCCTGGGGAACCATCCCATGCCTGACTGGTTCGTGAAGGCAAAATTCGGTATTTTTATCCATTGGGGCGTTTACAGCGTTCCGGCCTTTGCCAATGAGTGGTATCCCCGGAACATGTATATTCAGGGAACGCCGGAATTTGAGCATCATGTGAAAACCTACGGGCCGCATAAGGAATTCGGCTATAAGGATTTTATCCCTATGTTTAAGGCGGAAAAATTCAACCCGGAGGAATGGGCTGATCTGTTTGAAAAGGCGGGAGCCAGATACGTGGTGCCCGTAGCGGAGCATCATGACGGCTTCCAGATGTACAAGAGTGAAATTTCCCACTGGAATGCCGGGGAAATGGGACCCAAAAGGGATACGCTGGGAGAACTGACGGAAGCCTTTGCAAAAAGAGGGCTTATAGGCGGCGCCTCCTCCCACCGGGCGGAGCACTGGTTTTTCCTGGGGCATGGAAAGGAATTCGACAGTGACATTAAGGAGCCTCTGAAAAGAGGGGATCTGTACTGGCCGTCCATGGCGGAGCCGGATCATCAGGATCTGTACGGGAAACCGGAGCCTACGGAGGAATATCTTCAGGACTGGCTGGTAAGAACCTGCGAAATCATTGATAAATACCAGCCGAAGCTTCTGTATTTTGACTGGTGGATACAGCACAGCGCCTTTAAGCCTTACCTGAAAAAGCTGGCCGCTTATTATTATAACCGTGCAGAGGAGTGGGGTGAGCAGGTCCTCATCAACTACAAGCATGATGCTTTCATGTTCGGCACGGCGGTGGTGGACATTGAACGCGGGCAGTTTGCGGATGTGAAGCCGTACCACTGGCAGACCGATACTGCGGTTGCTCTGAATTCCTGGTGCTATACGGAAAATAATGACTTCAGGCCTGCGAAGGATATCATCTGTGATCTGGTGGATATCGTGAGCAAGAACGGCAACCTGCTTCTGAATATCGGCCCGAAGGCGGACGGAACCATTTCGGAGGAGGACACCCGGATTCTGACAGAAATCGGCGACTGGCTGAGAGATAACGGGGAGTCCATTTATGACACAGGGGTGTGGAGAAAATACGGAGAAGGCCCTACGCAGATTGTGGAAGGACAGTTCTCCGACGGAATCAAAAAGGATTTTACCCCTGCGGATGTGCGCTACACGGCGAAGGGAGATCATATCTATGCCACAGCCCTGAAATGTTCGCCGGAGGGCAGCTATCTGTTCCCCGCGCTGGGTGAACAGGATGCTTCCAAGAAGCCCAACTTCCATGGAATCATCCGTAACGTTGAAATTCTCGGCTTTGATTCGGAGTGCAGCTGGTCCAGGGATGAGGAAGGGCTGCATGTGAAGGTGACCGGCGTCAATACCGACAAGCCGGTGGTGTTCCGGGTTACGGTGGACTGATGCGCCAGCTTTGGCAGTGATTTGCGTTTACTCCCGTGGGCAGTGAGCCAAGTAACCATGCTTGCATGGATATTTGGCGACTGCCGCGAGGGTCAAATACCCCGCTGCTTAGCAGCCCTGCAAGTTTGATATCCTGTTGCCGCGGGGGATTTGATTGCGCAGAACATATGAATAAGTGAAAAAGACAGGCATCCAACCAGACAGAGATTGTCGGCGGCGGGATGCCTGATTTTTTAAGCCTGAACTGTTACGGTTATACAAATAAATACTATCAGGAATTGTTGCAGAAACTATATCTGTATGCTACAATCGGGATAAGCAATGACTTCAACAAATCTTTTTATCTTTTAAGATTCTGCGCCGCTCTGTGAAGGCAATTCAGCCCACAGACCGGTATCTGCACGCAGCTTCGCGTGTGCATGGACGACATATGTACAGACTTCTGCCTGACGGAGGTTTTCATTTTTACATATGTACTGTAATGCATGAACTCCTTGCTGACAAATGAATAAGCAGGGAGGACAAAGCGGCTGCCG
>NZ_KE992680.1:2920-42370 GCF_000466465.2 Clostridium sp. KLE 1755 | reverse complement strand
CCCCGCCGTTATGTTTTCGGCGGGTTTGTTATTGTATGGAAATGGCTGTATCAGGAAATTCCCTTTACAATGAGCAGCTTATCTCCGGGATGGATTTCATCCGAAGCCAGCTCATTAATATCCTTGATTTGGGACACCGGCACGTAGTATTTCTTGCCGATATTCCACAGGCTGTCACCCTCCCTGGCAATGTAGGCCACAATTCCCGGCAGGCTGCTCAGCTTATCCGGATCAAGATCCGTCACCTTTACCTCCTGTATCATAGGCTCCTCATAGTGGTTGAAAACAATGCCGTGGAAAACGAGCACTGCCTTTACATCCACTTCATCCGCATCAATCATGGTCACGCTCAGCCCCTCCGGCACTGCGTCCAGCTTGTAAGTGCAGTCCGGGCTGATACCCGGGATTTCCAGCACATAGCTGAAAGGAATGGTTCCAGAAATACTGTCATAAGGGACCTCGGGATCTCCTGTGCCATAGAGGCTCTTGATTGCCGCTGCCCCGGTGATGCGCAGGCCTTCCTCCACAATTTTGGTTTCAGCCAGCTGGATTTCGCATTCACTGTGGCACAGCTGCTGCATCTTGGGCAGTCCTGCAGCCACCTTGAAATGACCGGCAATCTTCGTTTTTCCTGTATTTTTCATCAACAGCTGCTTCAGGTTTCCCACGCCGGAAACCGCCTCTATCTCTTTCGTTACTCCATATACGTCAGAAAGAATTTCCGTCTGTTCTTCTTCATATATTTTCATATCCAAATCCAGAACGATTTCCAGGCCTATGATGCGCTCTTCTCCGTCGGCATCGGCTTTTACCTCGATTTCCTTATGTCCGATCTGGCAGGCAATGTCATCCACCATCCGTTCTCTCAGCCCCTGGCAGTCCAGAACACCGCTGAACGGGATAACCGCCTCATACCACATGACAGGACGGTTTTCGCCTTCCCCTTCATAGAGGAAAAACAGCTGGATCTCGCCCTGGAGGGAAAGCTTTCCTTCGGAAATCCGGAATTCCGTTTCTCCAAGCCTGCAGTTTAGCCAGAAGATTTCAAAGATATTGGGATATCCCCCGGGCAGCTCCATTTCCTCGCGTATGCGGAAAATATCCTTTTTCTGAATCGCCAGGCTGGCGAGGTTAATCGTCTTCTGCCGGAATTCCACAGGTTCCGCACTGCTCAGCTCCACGGCGGCCTCTTCATCATAAAGCTCTTCCACATACAGGCCTAAACGGATCAGTGACTGTACGCTCAGCTTCCTGGAGTTGATCATGCCGACGCTGAGATCCTCCAGGTCTTTTTTTATGGATACGCTGTCGGTGGGAGCCACGCCCTCCATATAAATCTGCTCATCAAATGGAATGCTGCCCTGCATGCTGGCCGGACGGCGCACATCATCATCCGAAAGATAAAGCACCGAAAATTCCAGCTTGCCTTTCACATACACATGGTCCTGCACCGCTCTGATTTCATCGATGACCACTTCGCCCTGCTCCTCGATGAGCTGGTACACGTCAGGCCTGGAATCGGTGATGTTGATATCGTCTTCCATGGTTATCTGCGTACTGGCTTTACATTTGATGCGGTCCATATGTATATTCTTTTTTATTAATTCCATACAAATATCCCTCCACGCGAATGCCTTTGTACAATGTATTCGATCGGGGGAAAAATATGACTGGAAAATGTAAAAGCTTCCTGGCCGGTCCTTTCCTGATTTCGGGCGTCAGGGCATGTTTATTTTACACAGCCGATGATTTCATTGATGTCGGCTATTTTGTTTTGGATGAGGTAGGCCTGAATGCCCTCAAGAATATCCCGGGTTGCATAGGGGTTGATAAAGTTTGCGGCTCCTACGGCTACTGCGGTCGCCCCGGCCATGAGGAATTCAAGGGCGTCTTCAGCGGTGGTGATGCCTCCCATACCAATAATGGGGATTTTTACCTTCTGGGCACATTCATAGACCATACGGACGGCTACAGGTTTGATGGCCGGGCCGGACATGCCGCCGGTTTTGTTGGCTAGGACGAAGGTACGGCGGTTGATGTCTATTTTCATGCCCGTCAGGGTGTTGATCAGGGAAATGGCATCGGCTCCTGCCGCTTCTGCGGCCATAGCCATCTCTGTGATATCCGTGACGTTGGGACTGAGTTTCATGATGATTGGTTGTTTTGCAACTTTTTTAATTGCGGAAGTGATTTCAGAAAGACAATCGGCTTTCTGGCCAAAAGCAATGGCGCCTTCTTTTACATTTGGGCAGGATACGTTGATTTCCAGCATGTCAACGTCCGTATCCGCCAGGCGCTCCACTACCTCCAGATATTCTTTTATTGTTTTTCCGCAGACATTTACGATAATTTTGGTATCGTATTGTTTAAGGAAGGGAATATCACGTTCAATGAAAACATCGATGCCGGGATTCTGGAGGCCGATGGCATTCAGCATGCCGCCGTAAACCTCCGCTACACGGGGGGTGGGGTTGCCGGGCCAGGGAACGTTTGCCACACCTTTGGTGACAACGGCCCCCAGGGCGTTCAGATCCACAAATTCACTGTATTCCATGCCGGAGCCGAAAGTCCCGGAGGCAGTCATGACGGGATTTTTGAATTCTATACCGGCTATATTGACTTTTGTATTCATGTTTGCTCCTATCTGTGTGCTTTAGCACACTTTTAAATCAGGCGGGCTGAAAGCGCTTTTCTTTCAGCCTTGCTCCTATCTGTGCGCTTTAGCGCACTTTTAAATCAGGCGGGCTGAAAGCGCCTTTTTCAGATTTCCACTTCTCTGGCTTCAAATACAGGGCCGTCCGTGCAGATGCGGGCATTATTCACATGGGAATGTGCGTCCACATTTTTCGTGGTGCAGACGCAGCCCAGGCAGGCGCCTACGCCGCAGGCCATTCTTTCCTCCAGGGAAATATAGGCGGGGATGTCCGCCTCCAGCGCATATGCTTTGATGGCGCGCAGCATGGGCATGGGGCCGCAGGCATATATGATGTCCGCCTTGAGGGCATTCTCACGGATGGCATCCATGACGTTTCCGGCGGTTCCTACGCTGCCGTCTTCCGTAGCGATATAAAGATCCCCGTTTTTCTCAAAGTCTTCCCGCAAAAAGCAGCTGCTGTCACGGTAGCCGACAATAATTTTCTTGTTGCAGTCCAGCTGTTTTGCAAGCTCCAGGATGGGAGGCACGCCGATTCCCCCGCCCATAAGAAAGGCCGTCTGGTCTTTATTTACTTTATCAAGAGGGAAGCCGTTCCCCAGGACTCCCAGGATATCCATGGTGTCTCCGGCGCGGTAACCGGAAAACTCGGCCGTGCCTTTTCCGGCCACCCTGTAAACAATGCGCAGCGTCTCCTCTTCCTTATTCACTTCACAAATGCTGATGGGGCGTGGCAGAAGGGTGCTTTTGTCCCTGGGGTAGACGGCGATAAACTGGCCGGGGGCGCTTTCCCGGGCAAGGCCCGTCCTTATCCGGCAGTCATAAATCCCGGGGGCTATCTCCTGCTGCATCAATACTGTGGCTTGTTCTTTTTTCTTCTGTGCCATTTTTCTTCCTTTCTTCCGTATCCGTCAGGAACGGTAGGCAATTTTTCCGTTTGCTATGGTAAAGTGGATTTTTCCTTTCATCTTACGGCCCAGGAAGGGAGTATTTGCGGATTTGGAAAGAAAATGCTCCGCTTTCCAGGTTTCCTCCGGGCGAAAAAGAATCAGATCCGCAGGTCCGCCCTCTGTCAGGCGGCCTGCATCCAGATGATAAAGTCTTGCAGGGGCAAGGGACATTCTTTCTATAAGTTCGGGGAGGGTAAGCTCTCCTTTGTCCACCAGCTGTTCCAGTCCCAGGGAAAGGGAGGTTTCCAGCCCGATGATGCCGCTGGGTGCCGCTGTCAGCTCCCTGGCCTTTTCCTCCGCGCTGTGGGGGGCATGGTCGGTAGCTATCATGTCGATGGTGTTGTCCTTCAGGCCTTCTATGATGGCCAGACGGTCCGCTTCCTCCCGGAGGGGAGGATTCATTTTTGCCATGGTTCCATATTTTATGGCAGCTTCCTCTGTCAGGGTAAAATGATGGGGCGTCGCCTCGGCATGGACGTCGGCTCCTCTTTTTTTCGCTTCTCTTACCAGCTGCACCGCCTCTTTTGTGCTGATATGCTGGATGACCACACAGGCGCCGGTTTCCTCCGCCAGGCGCACGTCTCTGGCTACCAGGTCGATTTCCGCCTGACGGTCGGATCCGCCGATTCCGTAAAAGGCGCTGGCTTTTCCTCTGTTAATTCCATTATTTTCGATAAATGCCGGGTTTTCCTCGTGGAAGCTGATGGGAACGCCCAGGGCGGCGGCCTGTTCCATGGCCCTGCGCGCGGTTTCCTCTTCAAGCAGAGGGATTCCGTCATCGGTAAAGCCCACAGCGCCAGCCGCCAGGAGCGCAGGCATGTCAGTCAGCTCCTGCCCCTTCATTCCCCTGGTCACATTGGCGCAGGTGGTTACATGGATTGCCGTCTGCTTTCCTTTTTCCAAAACCCGGGCAAGGGTTTCCGGGTTGTCCACGCATGGATTCGTGTTGGCCATGAGAACCACCGTGGTAACGCCTCCCGCCGCCGCAGCGCGGGCTCCCGTCCGGATATCTTCCTTATGTTCAAAGCCCGGTTCCCGGAAATGGACATGGGCATCCACAAGTCCCGGCGCGGCAATCATGCCTCCGGCATCTATGACCTGAAGCATGTCCGCCTCCCCACCGGAAAAAACAGCAGCCTCTTTTTCCGTGACAGAGTCTGCTATTTTTATGATTTTATCATCCTGAATCAAAATGTCTTTCCTGGCGTCAGTGCCTGACGCCGGGTCTATCATATGTGTATTTTTGATAAGCAGCATATTTTTCTCCTTCTGCTGTTGCCGGCCTGCAGTTCTTTGTTATGTACATTGCCCTGCCCGAACCGGCGCAGGTATAATGTCGGCTACACCGCCATTATACCATACACCCGTTTTTTTCTTCAACCGCTTTGCCCGGATTTGTGGCTGCCCGGATTTTCCGCACACAGTCACCGATCCCTGTAAAAACGGACGCTCACAGGAATCCCTGCCGCTTCTCTTCAATCAAATACTACCGTTTTGTCCCTGAATTCTATTTTCAGTACAATATAAGGATAGGAGGGACTGGTCCCGGGCGAGCTTCCCGCTTTGGGGCCAAGCAGGTTGGTATTGACGTAAATGGCATTGTCCGTTTCATACAGTTCATTTACCGTCACGCTGTAGCCGCCGCTTTCCTGCTTTCCATAGCCGACGCAGATGTAAAGATAGCCTTCGTCCGCATAGGTCAGCTTGAAGGCACTTTCCTTTTTCTGATCCAGAATTTCCTTCAGCTCATCCGGCAGCCTATCCTCGCTTACCACCGTAAATTCCAGATTGTTCCTGTCCTCTTCTTTTTCTGTTTCGCCGCCGCAGGCAGAAAGCATAGCAGCCATGATGGAAACTATCACCAGCAAGCATATTTTTTTCATAGAAAAACCTATCCGCCTTTTTTACTAATCTATTGGCGGACAGGATGTCCTATGCCGGATATTTACAATTTTCCCCGAAAAAAGGGGGGGGACTATTCAGCCATGCCATTCATAATGTGGCGGATGGTACATATTGATGATAAATTTTTCCCGGCCCCGCCAGCTTATCAGGCGGGCATTCTCCCGCAGAACGGGATACCTGGACTGGCCAATCTGTGGTAAAGTATGTTTACCGGCCGGAACAAAACAGGATGCGGCGACGTTATTGTATGTAAAAAAGCTTAACGGCCGCGCGGCATTTAGATTACAGGGGGACACTTTATGGCAGAATTTCAATTTCAAATCGCTCCGTTACGAAAACAGCACGGCCTCAGCCAGCAGCAGTTGGCCGTGCTTCTGGGCGTGGCGCCGCAGACCGTCAGCAAATGGGAAACCGGCGTCACCTTTCCTGATATTGCCCTGCTGCCACAGCTGTCCGGGATATTCGGCGTATCCGTGGATGAACTGATGGGGCTCAAGCCTCTTCCGGATGCCGCCTATATTCCCACAGATAAGGGGAAAAAAGGCTATTGGGGCAGGCAGCTGGATTATCTTACCCGCACCCGTTCTTCCTTCTGGAACCAGGATTATATCGGTTTCCTTGTGGAAAAGGTGTGGAACCTTACAAAGCCCGTCCGCGTCCTGGACTGCGGGTGCGGCTATGGTTTCCTGGGCAGCCTCCTGCTGCCGCTGCTTCCTGAGGGAAGCACCTATACCGGCGTGGACTTTGACGAAACACTCATCCGGGAGGGAAAAGCCATGCTGTGCGATACGGATTTTGCCGTTTCTCTGCACTGCGCGGATTTTATGGAATGGATGCCGGAAAAAGCATCCGAATGCAGCTATGATCTGGTTCTCTGTCAGGCGGTGCTCCGCCATATCGACAGAGCGGAAGCTTTTCTGGAACGGATGGTATCCTTCACCCGCTCCGGAGGGATTACCGCTTGCTTTGAGGTAGACAGAGAGCTGGAATGCGACGGGCTGTACATTGAAGGAATGGATTATGGGGAGCTGTGCAGCCGCACCGGTCTGCGCAGTCTGTGGAAAAAAGAACGGGAATGCCAGGGACGTGACTACGCCATAGGAATCAGGCTTCCTGTCCTCATGGAACGTATGGGGCTTGTGCATGTGGATATCCGGCTCAACGATAAGGTCCGTTATATCAGTCCGGCCCAGCCAGATTATGAACAGGCCGTTTCCGATCTGCTCCGGGCCAACCACTGGATGCCGGAGGATATGGCCGTGGATACCCAGGCCGGTGCGGAGGGCTTTATGAACCATGGCATGAGCCGCCAGGAGGCTGAAAGCTACTATTCCAGGCAAAGAAAAATTGCCTCCTTCCTCAACGGAAACAGAGACAATCTTTCCATCATCCAGACGCTGGGGCTGCTGATTTCCTACGGCTATAAGCCATAGCTTTTCCACAGCCGGCCCGTAAAAATCAGCCGTTATCCACGATTCTGCGGGCTACATCCGGTTTATTTGTGATAATCGCATCGATGCCTTCCTGCACCAGACGGCGCATGTATTTTTCATCATCCACGGTCCACACGTGAAGAAGGAGTTTCTTTTCCCGGCAGGCCTTAAGAAAGCCTTCATACTGCAGGTTATAAAGCGCAGGGTGCAGAGCGTCCGCTCCCAGCCCTGCCGCATAGCCGGGCACATCCTGGAAGCCGTCCGCATACAGCAGACCGGTTTTGGCCTTCGGATCATACTCTCTCATCTTCATCACACTGTAATGATTGAAGGAGGAATAAATAATTTTTCCCTGCATTCCCAAAGCCTGTTCCAGCCGGAACAGCTTTTCTTCTATTCCGGGATAAAAATAGATTCCCGTCTTGATTTCCACATTGATTTCCAGGCCTGTGGGCTCTAACAGTTCATACACCTCTGCCAGCGTGGGGATGCGCGCATCCGCATATTCCGGGTGAAGCCTGTTAAAATGAAACCGCTTCAATTCCTCCAGCGTATAATCCCTGACATAACCTGAGCCGTCGCTCACCCGGTCAATGGTTTCATCGTGAATGACCACCAGCTCTCCGTCCTTACTCAGCTGTACATCCAGCTCCACGCCGTCCGCCTTCTGCTCCGCCGCCAGACGGAAGGCCTCCAATGTATTTTCCGGCGCGTAGGCGCTGGCTCCTCTGTGTGCCCATACCTTAGTTTTCATAACCCTGCTCCTTTTTTCACTGCCTGACCGGCATTTATTCCAATTCGCTATATTTCCAGCCGCATCCCGTCGTAAGCCACTATTTTGCTTCCGTAATCCTCATCCGGCCTGTGCAGTTCCCGGGACAGATGGGACAGCACCACCAGGGAATCCTTCCTCAATATCCCGCATTCCTCCATGGCTTCCACCAGCATATCCACCATGGCCAGCGTATTGTGGCTGGCGATCCTGTAATTGGCCCGCATGGAACCCACCGTCGCCTCCATTATGGCCAGATCCAGCTCATGCTTTCTGAGAACCGACCAGGTCTGGGCAAGAAACCAGGCGCCGTCACAGCCGTAGAAAAATTTCTTTCCTTCACAGGCAAACAGATAATGCAGCGCCGTCTCCCGGGTCCTGGATACCTCATGGTTCGCCCCCAAAGCCTGCATGGTCACCTTGCCCAGCTTCACCCTGTCCCCTGTTTTCAGCGGGTGCAGCCTCATCAGGGACAGCTCCTTTTCCGTCAGCTTCAGCGAGGGTATCGTGCCCTCATGGCAATAAAAGCCTACCTTTCCCCTGGCCTCCCCCAGGAATCCATCCAGCGCCTTAAGGCTGAAATGATCCCCGTGGCTGTGCGTCAGTATAACCGCCTTCAGCCCGGATAAATCAAGCTTAAGCACCTTAACGGCAAAAAACCAGGATTCCGGCGCAGGATCAATCAGGTATTTACCGTTTATAAGCAGGCTGCAGGTACGCCGGATGAGACCGTCCGTATCATATCTCACACCGGCCTGCGGCCTCACGGGCCAGTCCGCGGCCCCCGTTCCCAGAAAAACCAAATCAAATGCTGCCATCCTGTTCTCCTTTTTCCAGCCGGAGGCCTCACTGCCCCTGGCCCTTCTGATATTCCTTCGGCGTCATCCCATATTTTTTCTTAAACAGGCTGAAAAAATAAGGATAACTGCAGAAGCCCACTTCATCAATGATTTCCTTCAGCCTCAGCTGCGAGCTATCCATCAGTTCCTTTGCCCGCTCCAGCCTGACCTCGTTCAGATATTCCACGAAGCCCGTGCCCACCTCATTTTTAAACAGGGTGCTCAGATAGGAGCTGTTCATACCGGCATTATCCGCCGCGTCCCCTAAAGATATCCCGTCCATATAGTGCTGATGGATATAGGATACCATTTTTCTCACCGGAACGGAATAGCCATTCTGCCCCTCCAACACTTTTTTCTCCCGGATAATCGCAGCGAAAAGCTCATGAAAAAATTTCCCGCACTCCCTCAGCTTTTCCATCTGCGCCACATACTCCATGACGCCGGTTCTGTGCGTATATACCTTTTCATAAGGAATCCCCTGTTTTTTGCAAAAAGATATGGAAAGGATAGTCAGATCGGAAAACAGCTGGGTACAGCCGGAACGCAGGATATTCCCCTCAAAAATCTCCCGGAAAATATGGTCTACGGTTTCCTCCGCCAGCGTCTCATCCCCCTGTCGCAGCGCAGCCGTAAGCCTCTGCTCATCCTCCAGCCTGATGCCGTTTCCTCCATTATATTCCTGCGCCTCCTCCCTCCCGCTCTCCGGCTGCAGATCCATAAATTCCTTTTTCCTGCGTTCCTCCAGTTCCTGAAAGGCCTCCGGCATCTCCCGCAGGGGACACATGCGGCCGATATGGAAATTTCCATTCAGACGCATGAACTTATTCAGACAAAAGCTGCTGCGGTTCATCATCTTCCGCAGTTCCTCTCCCGTCCGCTGCTCGCTGGCACAACCGTTTAACGAAATCAAAAGCAGGATTTCATTATTTTCCAGGGGAACCGCCATCCCCTTATGATCCTCCCTGATAATTTCCTCCAACACATTGCATACGGAAAAAATTATGATCATCCGGTCACGCAGCGTCCCGCTTCCCGTCTTTTCTTCAAGATTGCGGATAACCAGCAGCACCGGGATAACCCTTCCCACATCCATATCGATGGAAAGCGTCTGCATTTCCTTTTCTATGGCCGCTTCCTTTCCCTGGTATTCCTTTCCGATCAGACGCAGCACAAACTGCCTCCTGAGCGCCTGCAGATTGTTTTCATCCTTTTCAATGCCCGGCCCCGTCTTCAGTATCTCCTCCGCCTTGTGCAGCGATTCCAGCAGAAGCTCCGGCGTCAGATCATTCTTGATCAGGTAATCGATGGCATTATTTTTCAGCACGTCCCTCACATATTTGTAATCATCATAGCCGCTGAAAACAATGGTACAGATTTCCTGATACTCCAGGGCGATGCGGCGCACCAGCTCATCCCCGTTCATCCGGTTCATCTTCACATCCGTAATCACAATCTGCGGCCGAAGGGACGGTATCGCCGCCCAGGCCTGGGTCCCATCGCTGCATTCCCCGCAGATGGTATAGCCCTCTTTTTCCCAGTTAATCAGCGAGCGGACCGTCATCCGGCTCAGCAGCTCGTCATCCACCAGTAATACTCTAATCATCTTCCTCACCTGCCTGTGTCCGTTTGGGAATACGCAGGGAAACACAGGTAAAAATCCCCTTTTCCCCGGTAATGCTCACCCCATATTCCTCGCCGTAATACAGCTGGATCCGCTTCTGGATATTAAACAGCCCGATTCCGTCCCCTTTCTGAAGCCGGGCCAGAATATCCCTGCTTTCTTCCTCGCTCAGCCCCCGGCCGTTATCCTCCACGTCGATCACCACATCCCCGCCGTCCGCATAAATGGAAATGGAGATATAACCGTCCTTATCCTCCATTACCCCTCCGTGCTTCAGGGAATTTTCCACAATCGGCTGTATCAGCATTTTCAGGATATAGTACTGTCTCAGCTCTTCCTCAATTTTGCATACAAATTTAATTCTTGCCGCCTTCTGGAATTCCTTCATGCATATGTATTTGTTCAGGTAGTCCAGCTCCTCCTGAAAGGTCATATATGTTTTCTTGGACATGTTAACCTGCATGATGGAGCTTAAGGCATCCACTGCGTCCACCACCGCTTCCGCCCCCTGCATCTGCCCCATCCACTTGATTGTATTCAGGCTGTTATACAGAAAGTGGGGATTGATCTGCGCCTGAAGGGCACGCAGCGCCAGCACTCTCTTTTCCTTCTCATGCATTCTGATATCGATGATCTGTTCCTTGATTCGGTCCACCATATCCTCGAATCTGTGATAAAGCACCTCCGCCTCATCCCCGGAGGTAATGACCACATTCAGCTGCAGATTATCCTTTCCGATCCCCTCCACGGCATCTGTAAGAAGCTCTATGTTACGGAGAAACCTCTCCGCAAGGATACGGCATAACAGAAGCGCGGTCAAAGACAGAAGCAGCAGAACCACCGCATTCATGGAAAGCATTTTCCCATGCTGCCCTGAAATCTGTTTATACGGAATGAGAATAATGCTCTGCCAGCCGGTCACCTCTGACTGCATGCTCATGAGCAGAACCTTGTTTTTCCCGATCCTGCTCACCGTTCCGTCCTCTTTTTCCGCCAGGACGGCCACTTCTTCCTCCGTCACCGGCCCGCCCTGCTCCAGCCCTTCCAGGTTGTTGCGGTATATTTCCTGCCCTGCCTGTCTGTCCCAGATAATCACACCCGCATCGTACCGCTGCATTTCATTATAAATTCCGTAAATTCCCCGGCAGTTAATGGACATGACCACCCAGCAGAGCGGCTTCCCCCTTCCCAGATCCAGCTGCTTTGTCAGCATCATTTTGGGATAATCGTATTTATCCCTGGCCGGCTGGACCGAAAATAACACATCCTGCTCCCCCGCCAGCCTTTTATAGCGCTCCAGCTCCTGTTCATCCGGCGTTGACAGCGAGCCTCCCGCAGAAAATTCCATCCCGTTTTCCGTAAACACATAGATGTTCTGCATATACTCGGCCCCTGTCATCACGGCCTTCAGAAGCAGCTGCATATTTTTCATGTCAGTCAGCCGCTCGCTGTCATTGGAATAGGAGGTCTTATTCAGTATGGGCTTTGCGAGCGAATTATTCTGCAGGATATAGGCAATCAGCCGCAGCTTCTTCAGATAGCCCTCCACATTCTTATTCGCGCTCTCCGTCATCTCCCTGGCATACTCCACGCCCCTTTCGGAAATTTCCCTCGTAAAGGCAACGCCCCAGATCACCGTTGTCGCCAGCACAAAACACAGAAGCAGGCTGGCGACCATGATGACAAATTTATGCTTCATACTGAAAAATTTTTTCTTCATACCTATCCCTTAACCGCCCCGTCCGACAGCCCCGCCACAATATATTTCTGCATACACAGATAAAGGGTGACGATCGGCATGGAAACCAGAACCACATCAGCAAACAAAAGCTGCCAGTCCGAAGCCTTCTGCCCCATGAACAAATAGGTGGTCAGCACCGCCGTCGTCCTTTTGGCGCTGTTGAGCAGATACAGGGAAATTCCGAAATCATTCCAAATCGTCATGACGCAGTGCATCAGCGCCGTAATGGTAACCGGCTTGAGCAGCGGAAAGATAATCCGGAAATACATCAGCAGCGGACTTGCGCCGTCAATAATCGCCGCTTCATCAATTTCACCGGATATCCCTTTGATAAATCCGGTATAGATAAAAAAGATAAACGGAAAAATACTGGCTGCATATACCAGTATAGCACCTGCCACCGCCCCTGTGCCAGTCGTCATATGCACTTTTGACAGAAGAAAGTATACGGGAACCATTGCCAGCGGCAGCGTCAGCCCCATTACGATAAAATTATTTACCGCCTTCATGGCCTTTGTTTTTCTGCGCACTACCACAAACGCCGCCATGGAAGCGAAGGTCAGCACCAATGCAGATCCGCAGAAGGTTACAATCGCGCTGTTAAGGAAGCTGGATACCAGCCTGGCCTCTTTAATCACCGTACCGTAATTTTCCACAATCTGCCCCAGGGAAATCCCTTTCAGGTTCAGCTGGAGCAGATTTGCCTGTCTTTTACTTTTCATGGAATTCACCAGAACCATCAGAAACGGGATCAGCACCAGAAAGCTGATGAGAACGCCGATTGTCTCAAACACGGCCTGTTTAATTTTCTTTTTCCTGTTTTCCCTCATAGCTCCACCTCGTTTTTGGCTATCGTCTGATAGGTGCACAGCGTGATCACAAGAATAATCACGGCCAGCAGCGTCGTGCCTGCCGTGGCTTCTCCGTATTTCTGATAGCTGTAGGAATTGTAAATCATGGTATTGAATACCTCAGTGGCATAGCCGGGACCGCCTCCCGTGGTCGCCACCACAATATCAAACACCTTCAGCCCGCCGATGATGCTCAGCACCACCACATTGTTCACGGAAGCCATCAGCAGGGGAAGCGTAATATTTCTGAACTGCTGCCATTTGGTCGCGCCGTCCACAATTGCCGCTTCATAATAATCCCTGGAAATATTCTGCATCCCCGCCAGAAGAATCATCATGGTATAGCCGGACCACTTCCAGATTTCAATGGCACAGATAGAGAGCATGGCAATTCTGGTATCGGTCAGCCATTTCGGCTGGAAGCCGGTCATCCCCAGACCTCTGATTACCGTATTGATCAGCCCTTTGGAGGGATGCATCAGGGAGGTAAACACAATGCCGATAGCAATGGAATTGACCACTGCAGGCAGATAAAAAACGGTACGCAGATAATTCGTGGTCCGCAGCTTCCTGTTCAGCAGCACGGCCAGGAGCATGCCCAGGCAAACCTTCCCCGCGGTCGTCACTATCGTAAATAAAAAGGTGTTCTTAAAGGCAATACTCATATTTGGATTTTTAAGTATACTGATATAATTTTCCAGCCCGATAAAATCCGCTCTTCTGAAATTCCAATTGGTAAAGGAATACCGGAACCCAACCAGAAACGGAACAATAAAAAAAGTAATAAAAAGGATGATGCCCGGCAGGGCAAAATAAACCGGATACTGTTTTTTTCTTAACATAATTCGTCCCTTCCTTTAACAGGGGGAAGGTGCCTCCCGGCCCCTTCCCCGCTTTTGGCGCAGCAGATATCTGCATCCGTTATTTGCCGCCTTGTTCTGTTCTTTTTTGGCAACGGTCCAATCCCCTCACAGTTACCGCTGCAAATCAATATCCCCAGTCAGGATTTCCCGCTTCCTTCGCATAGGTATCCCAGTCTGTGTCATAGCCTGCAAGCACGTCCTTGGGAGTTTTGTCTCCGGCCAGCATAGCCTGTACGTCGCTGGCCATGGAAGGCGTGGAATAAATGGTGTTGGGCAGCGTGCTTGTTTTACCTGCTTCAATGAGTGCGGAAACATCCGCCGGGATACTGGTCAGCTTAACATCAACGCCGTTAACTGCAGGAATTCCCTGATGCATCTTGTAATACTCGGTCATAGCTTCCTTGGTTACCAGTTCTCCTACAATCTGTACTGCCAGATCCACTTTCTTTCCTTCCTTAGGCACTACAAAGCCGGTAGGAGTCTCCGTATAGGCGATGGAATCCTTGGCTTCTGTTGCCGGGATGGGGAAAAATCCGATATTTTCCAACTCCTCCTGGGATTCTGCAAGCTTCGTCAGCTCCGCATAAATCCAGGTTGCCTGTGAATACATAGCCGCCGTACCGGTAAGCAGCGCTTCCTGTGCATCCGCATAGCTGTCGGAAAGGAAGGTATCCTGGATATAACCCTTATCTTTCATTTCCTTCATACGGTCAAAGGTCAGCTGCATATATTCCATATCGGTCCAGAGCTTTTCGTGGGAATTCAGCGAATCCATGCTTCCCGGCACGATGGATTCCTGTTTCAGCCTGGCGTCAATGGGAATGATCTGAAGCGTCCATTCATTGTCTGTCGTACCGGATACATACATCGGTGTCACTCCGGCTGCCTTCAGCGTCTCGCAGGCCGCCATCATTTCATCCCATGTCTGCGGAATTTCGATCTGATTGTCCGCAAATACCTTTTTGTTATAGCACATGCCAAATACTGTCACATCACCAAAAGGCGCGCAAATCAGTTTTCCGTTGTAGGTCTGGTTGGGAGACTCCAGGATGCTGGCATTATAATCGTTTACCCAGTCTCCTGACAGCTCTACGAACAAATCCTCGCCAATTTCCGTGGCGCTGGTCTTCGCTCCCTGCCACCAGAGAATATCCGGCACCTCGCCTGACTGCATCTTTGCAAAAATAAGCTCGTTTCCTGAACTGCCCTCCGGCACCTCTTCGAACTCAAATTTTACATTGCACTTCTCCGCCACATAATCAAATACCGCATTGGCCTCGTCCGTCCGCCAGCTGGAATGGCAGAGCACATTCAGGGTTTCCCCGCCTCCGTCAACCGCCGCTTCCGCTGCCGCAGTGCTCTCCTGGCTCTCCGCCGCCTCCGTGGATTCAGGCGCCGTGCTCTCCTTGCTCTCCTCCGCAACGGCTGCTGCCGGTTCACTTGCCACCGTCGTGCCTCCCGAAGCGCCTCCGCAGCCTGCCAGAGTAGTAATCCCCAGCGCCGCACACAATAAAATACTGATCATTTTCTTTTTCATTGATAACCCTCCTTCTCTTTCCTTATGCTTCTATTCTAACAAATCACAGGAAAGGAAAATCCTTCTGATTTTTTGGATTTATTACTGTTTTTTTGGAAAATTGGTTGTGCCGCCATCCAATCCGTGTTAAATTATCCCTACGGATATTCTAATCTTCTTCCGGCCTTTTTAACAGGCCTTTAAATATCCGTTCTTTTCTCTTATGCCGCCAGACGGCATCCGGCGTTTTCGCCATCATCTCTTTTCTATTAATTACGAAACAGAAAGCGTGGTGTACAGCCTATGGTTTAATTCCGCCCACATTACCGTTGAAACAAAAAGAAAAATACTGTATAATGGAGGTAACACAAAAATTGGAAGTACAAATTACCAAAGAATACAAGGACAGGCTGTTCCGCCTGGTTTTCGGGGAAAAGGAGGATTTGCTTGCATTATATAATGCGGTAAACGAAAGCGCCTATTCCAACCCGGAGCAGCTTGCGATCGTGACGCTGGAAAACATGCTCTATCTGAAAATGAAAAATGATATCTCCTTCCTCATCGGAGATATCCTGAATCTTTATGAACACCAGAGCACCCTGAATCCCAATATGCCGGTCCGCGGCTTTCTCTACTTTGCCGAGACCTACCAGAAATACCTGATGAAGCATAAATACAGGCTGTACGGCAAAAAGCTCATTCCCCTTCCCCGGCCGAAATATATTGTCTTTTACAACGGCCTGGAGGATCAGCCCGACCGCGTTGAGCTGAAAATGTCCGACGCTTTTCCTCCTGCTTCGGATGCCGGAGAGCCATGCCTGGAATGCCGGGCAATTATGCTTAACATCAACGCGGGACACAACAGCGGGCTCATGGATAAGTGCAGGAAATTAAAGGAATATTCTATCTTTGTAGAAAAAGTACGAACGAAACTGCAAATGAATCTGCCCTTCGATGAAGCGGCAGATGCCGCCATCCGGGAATGTATTCAGGAAAATATACTGAAGGACATTCTCACAGCCCATCGCGCGGAGGTGATTGATATGTTATTTACGGAGTATGACGAGCAGGAGCACATGGCTTTTTTAAAGGAAGAAGGTCTGGAAGAAGGCATAAAAGAGGGAGAAAACAGGGTCAATCAGTTAATACGGCTCCTGATTGAGAACGGACGCAGCAGTGAAATAGAAAAGGCCGTTACCAGCCATGACTTTCAGGAAAGCCTGTTCCAGGAATTTGGCCTCTGATATTTGCATTATTTGCTGAAATAACCTTTCCCTGCATCTATCGCAGGATAAACGCATCCATCGACACAAAGCAAATAAATTCTTGCTTTGCAAATAATGGTAGTATATACTTAAAAATACAAATACCCCGGGCATTTATCACGGTTTCCGGGGACAGGGAAAGGAAGGAATCATCCCATGATTCGTTTTATCAGTGTGGCAGTATTTGTAGTTTTATTTCTTATCCTGAGCATTCCGCTTATGATCGCAGAGTGGATTATCGGGAAATTCAATATGGACGTCAAAAACAGGAGTTCCCTGGCTATTGTCAACTGGGCTTTCCGCTGGTGTCTGCGCCTGTCCGGCGTTAAAATCACCTACATCGGCGAAGAACGTGTTCCCAGGGATCAGGCCGTGCTTTACATCGGAAACCACCGGAGCTATTTTGACATCCTTATGACCTATGTCCGGGTTCCACGCCCCACCGGCTATGTTGCCAAAATAGAAATGTTGAAAATACCTCTCCTCAGCAACTGGATGAAGAACCTGCATTGCCTGTTTCTGGACAGGAATGATTTGAAACAGGGCGCCAAAATTATTTTAACCGCCATTGGAAAAATTAAGGACGGCATTTCTATCTGCATTTTCCCGGAAGGCACCCGCAACAAGGTTCCCGACACTTTCCTGCCTTTCCATGCAGGAAGCTTCAAAATTGCCGAGAAATCCGGCTGTCCCATCGTCCCTATTGCTTTGAATAACGCCGGTGATGTTTTTGAGGATCATCTTCCCAAGATAAAGAAAACCCATGTCGTCATCGAATACGGCGAGCCGATTTATCCCAATGAGCTTCCAAAGGAAGACAAAAAGAGGCTGGCGGATATTACGCTGGAGAGAATAAAAGAGATGTATTTTAAGAATAAAGAGCTGGTGTAAACATACCGTAAAATATAGTAAATTATCATTTTTGTCTTTTGTATACATAAAATTCCCATCAGACTCTGCAAATCCCTATAAGTACTGCATTTCTCTGTTAAAGCTATGAAATAATTTTTATTATCTGGGGAATGCTTGGAGAAGAAAAATGAATATAATCGCCCGCACGGCCGAACTGACCGGAACCCATAGGACTATTGGCAGACAACTGACAAAATACTGCGGTGAACAGATCATCTCATTTATGAAGTCCGGCGAAGAACTGAACAAGGCGGATATGAATGAAATAATCAGATTATTGGATCGATGGTGTCCGGGTCTTAACGATGAACTGCAGGGGTTTGCCGATGCAAGTAGTATACCAGTCTCGAAAGTTGCTTATTATGCAGGTACATATCTTCGTCCGTCATGTAGTCAAATTGCAATATCTGCCCAGAAAAGTGCAAACGGCCACCCTATTCTTGCACGGAGTTATGAATATCATCACGATTTAGAAGAATTTACACTGGCGCGCACATGTGCAGATGGGAAAAATGCTCATATAGGTACCTGTGTGATGATGTTTGGGCGGGAAGAGGGAATTAACGATAAGGGATTAGCTGTAGCTATGAGCATGAACACCGGACGCCAGATAAAAACCCGTGGGATGATGTACTGGGCAGCATTGCGTTCCGTGCTTGAGAATTGTTCGTCTGTAGACGAAGCCATCAGTTTTTTGAAAGAAATGCCCATTGCTTACAACATGAATATGCTTTTAGCGGATCATGGGAAAATGGCTCTGTATGAAACTATGGACGGACAAAATGCTTTTCGGTATGCGTCTTCCAGGGAACTTTCTTTGACTGCCACCAACCATCCGCTTCTTGAACCAATTACTGAAATTTATCCATATGCCGCTGTCCATTCTTTGCAGCGATATGAGAGAATCAATGCTTTTTTATCTAATCATCCCACAGTGCATCTCTCCCAATTAAAAAAATTCCTGCTCACTCCTTATCCCGAAGGGCTAAGCTGTATATATTATGAGGATTATTTTGGAACAACTAAATCGGTAGTTATGGATATTGAAGAAAAAACTTTGGAATTATGTTGGGGCGGCCAGGAAGAAAACGGATGGAACCGTTATGAGTTATCACAATCCCTGACTCCGCAGCAAAGGGAAATACATCTTACAATGGGCCGCGGTAATCCGGACATCTATAAAGAACAATCACTATGAATATCTGATCATTTAAGGGCATCCTGAATTTTTTCAGGATACCCTTTTTTACCACCTCAGCTTACCATTCTCATCACCAGTTACAGCCGGCCTATCCAATATCTGATATTTTAATCACACATATTTAAGCGCCGCTGTCGGAAAGAAGTATTCAAAAAACTCTAATACACGCTCCCTGCCTTCCTGACCAGTTCTTCCATCAGCCTCTCCATTTTCCCTACGACAGGATGCTTCTCCAGGCCATACTCCGCCGCCATCCGTGGAATTCTTGGAAATGCCAGCCATGTGCTTCCGGCCTCGTCCTCCCAGATGGAAATCCTGAGAGGCAGTTCCAGTGAAATACTCTGATCCGCCTGCATGAGACCCGTGCCAACCTTTGGTGAGCCAAATACCAATACGGTAGTCGGACGCAGCTCAAGCCCTGCATCCTTTGCATTCTGCGCATGATCAAACTTTGCAAAAACAGGTATCTCTCTGCCGGCAAGCTCCTTCTCCAGACGCTCCACCGTCTCCTCAGCCGGAAGCTGGCCCTCAAACAGATAAAGCTTATTATCATCGTAGTTCGTGGATAGTAAATCCCCGAAGGCGCCCGCGATGCGTCGGCCCAGATTTGTAAAATCAATTCCCTCCTTATTGGCCATCAGGGTAACGCATACCAGTTCCTTTGCATCCGTAAAGCGGCTCAGGAATGCGGAATATCCCGGAATCGAGCCCTTGATATCCATCAGTCCCCTGTGTTTATAGAACTGCCAGCCTGCCACTGCCGGAACCAACCGGCCATCGGGCAGCTCCCACGGCGCATAAACCTTTGCCCTGTTTTCCGGCTCATGAATCAGCACGGAACCGGCCAGTCCGATATCCCAGAAGGAAATATCCTGTGCGGATGCCCAAATATCCGAAAAGCCTCTTAACGCGGAGGAATCCGTACGTGGTATCAAACCTCCTTCTCCGTCATAGCTTGCCGCAGGCTCTGTGGGATCAATGTACAGCCGATCCTTCTTAAACAGCTGATGTACATTTTCCGTAAGAGAAACATCCTCATGCATAAAACGCCCCAAATCCTCCGCAAAGCCGGTATGGCGTAAACCAAGGTATTGAATCTGCCTTTTCGTAACAAAGTCATGGTAGCTCTGTTCCCCCGCCCTTTCCACAATTTCCGTCAGCAGAAGAAAATTCGTAGCGCTCTGCATCACCTCTGTTCCCGGTTTGAAGTGCAGCGGCAGAGCCTGAACCAAATCTATTAATTCTCCAAAGGCCCATGCTCTGTATGGATTAAAATCCTGCTGGAAGCGGTAATCCGGCAGACCCGTTGCATGGCGCAGCAGCTGAAGTATTTCAATTTCCTTCCAGGCTTCCGGAACCTCCTGAATCCATTTTCCTACCGTATCGGAAAGATCCAGCCTGCCGTCTTCATAAAGCTGCATAACGGCCACCGCCGCAAAAGCCTGGGAAATATGCCCCGCCGGCCACATAGTATTAGGGGAGGCCAGACGCCTCTGCTTTTCATCAGACATTCCGTATCCAACCACCCGCGGGATATACGGCGCCTGTACAATGGCAAGCGTAAGCCCGGGGATCTCATGCTCCCGCATAAAATCATATATCATACTGTCTACCGCCTGTCCCAGATAAGATATATCGCTGCTTCCCCGCATTTTCATTGTTGCATGCTCCCTTGTGTTCATTTCCATACCTTCCTTTCATTTTCCCAACCATTAATATGTTACACTTACAGCTTCCGTTTATTCTGTAACTTTATTAGTTACATTTAATATACTGTAATTATATCAGTTACAGATTAAAAGTCAAGTAAAACATAATAATAATTTCCGCAAAGCTAATTATTATTTTTCTTCAAAAGCAAATATTATGCTTCCGTAAAGATAAATATTATTTTTCCGCAAAGTAAAATATTATTTTACCTCCGACACATAAAAAGGGTATTCCAATACCTGAGCACACAGGCCTATGGAATACCCTTAAAGTCATTTCTGTTTTATTTTCTCTTCGTTCTTTCCTTAATCCTTCACGACGCCCTTCTGCAGCATCACATTGGCATATACAGCCATTTCACCGGTCGCCACAATGGCATAAGCAGTTTTTGCCTCATCATAGAAGGCAAACCTTTCAATATTGCCGACCGCCGCGCTTCCCCTGTCATCGTACCTGGAAATGATTTCTTTATATTTATCCCAGATAGGAGTCTCCACAGGATCCCCCGGCATTACCTCCATCAGGTTCACGGGATGCTCTACATAAGTATCAAGCGGGAATACCTGAAGGATGGCGTCCAGAATTTCCGGGACTCCGTGTCCGTCCAACCGAACTACCTTGGCATTTTTCCCCATGGATTCCACCGGGAAATTCCCGTCCGCAATTACAATCCTGTCACTGTGTCCCATTTCACACAGAACCTTTAACAGCTCCGGTGATAAAACAGAAGGAATTCCTTTTAACATAGCTGCCTCCAATCACCATTTCCTGATAGCTTCACAATAGTTCCGATAGGCTTCCTCCCAGCGTTCTCCATCCTGCGGGTCAAACCTGCGGATTTCTTCCGAAGCCTTAATTACACTGCGGATTTCTTCCAGACTTCCCACAGCGCCTTCCGCCATCAGCTGAATCGCCACGTTTCCGTAAACAGTGGCCTCCACAGGACCTGCATATACGGGACGCCCGCATGCATTTGCTGTCAGCTGGCACAGCAGCGCACTCTGTGTTCCGCCGCCCACCATATGTATCACGGGATATTCCTTTCCCGTACATTCCCTGATTTCTTCAAAAGCCATACGGTATTTCAGCGCAAGGCTTTCGTTAATGCAGCGTACGATCTGCCCTTCCGTTTCCGGTACCGGCTGCCCGGTACGTTTGCAGAATTCCCGGATTCTGCGGGGCACATTTCCTGAAGGTGCAAATTCGGGAGCGTCCGGATCGATCAGAGAACGGAACGGCTCCTCTTTGGCAGCCAGCTTTTCCAGCTCGCCGAAGCTGAATTCCTTCCCTTCCCGCATCCACTGCCTGCGGCTCTCCTGAATCAGCCAAAGACCGATAATATTCTTCAGGAAGGAAATTTTTCCTCCCACGCCGCCCTCGTTTGTAATATTAAAACGGGCGCTGTTTTCATCAATAATCGGCTCATCAAGCTCTGTGCCAAACAGGCACCAGGTCCCGCAGCTTATGAAAATAAAATCCTTTTCCCCTGTAGGCACGGCAGCCAGCGCACACTGGGTATCATGTCCGGCGCCCGCCACTACCTTCATAGGTTCAATCCCCAGCTCCTCACACAGCTGCGGGCTGAGTGTTCCCACGGTAGTACCGCTGGGAACCACCTGCTGCAAAAGCCTTTCAGGCAGGCCCAGCTTTTCTATCACCTCATCCGACCAGTTCTTCTTTACAGCATCCAGCATCTGCGTTGTGGATGCAATGGAATATTCGCAGCATTTCCCGCCGGACAGATAATAATTGAATAAATCCGGCATCATCAGAAGGCTGTCAGCCTGTTCCAGCAGTTCCTTTTTATTCAGCGCAAGATACAGGAGCTGGAATACCGTATTGATTTCCATAAACTGATTGCCGGTGATTCCATAAAATGTATCCTTGTCTATTTTTTCAAAGCTTTTATCCAGCATCCCATTCACTCTGGCATCCCGGTAATGCACCGGATTCCCCAGCAGATTCCCTTCCTTATCCAGAAGTCCGAAATCCACTCCCCAGGTATCCACACTGATGCTGTCTATCTTCCCATATGCTTTGGATTTAATCAGCCCCTGCTTGATTTCATGAAACAGGCGGAGAAAATCCCAATACATGGTATTCCCCAGGATGACGGGATCATTGGAAAAACGGTGCAGCTCCTCCACGGTTATCTTTTCCCCGTCAAAGCTTCCCAGCATGACTCTTCCGCTGGAAGCCCCCAGGTCAACCGCTAATACCTTCTTTGTCTCCATAGGCGGCTCCTTATTCTGATTCTTTGAAACAACAAATCAGGGCCAGGCGGACCTTCGATTCGTCTGACCCTGATGACCTGCTCCGGGATGTTATTTGTACATAGGGCCGTAAGTAGCACATGCACGGTAATCCTGGCCTTCCTTATCCATACCGAATGCATTCCATGCGGAAGGACGGAAGATCTTTTCTTCAGGCACGTTGTGCATGCTTACCGGGATCCTCAGCATGGAGCACATGGTAATCAGATCCGCTCCGATATGCCCATAGCTGATAGCGCCATGGTTTGCGCCCCAGTTATTCATTACATCATATGCTGTTGCAAATGCGCCCTTACCGGTTGTGCGGGGTGCAAACCAGGTGCAGGGCCATGTATAATCCGTACGTTTCCAGAGCTTGTCAGAAACCTCATCGGGAAGCTTCACCGTCCAGCCCTCTGCGATCTGGAGCATGGGCCCAAGTCCCTTTACAAGGTTCAGACGGATCATGGTAACAGGCATCTGGGCTTCCGTAACGAATCTTGAGGAGTAGCCGCCTCCTCTGAAGTATCCGAAGTCCGCTTCATTCCATGTGGTGGCTTCCATGATAGCCTTCTGATCCTCCTGAGTAATCTCATACCAGGGCTTCATCACATTGTTGCCGTCCTTATCCTTTGCCTGTCCGTTGGCATCCAGACATGCCGCGCCGGAATTAATCAGGTGGATAAATCCGCCCGCTTCCTTCGCTACGCCTTCTATCTCATAGCCAGTCGCTTTCTTAACCGCTTCCGGGCTCCAATAGGTACGCACATCTGCAAAAATCTGCGCCCGGTTGGTCAAAAGCTTCATAAACATCATTCCCAGGCCGTTGAGGACGTCATTTTCCGTCGCGAGTACATAAGGCTCTCTCGGTCCGTTCCAGTCAAAGGAGGTATTCAGCATCGCTTCCGCGAAATCACAGTTGGGGTAGAAATCCGTCCACTGACGCTGTCCCTGGAAGCCTGCCGCAATCGCATTATGGCCTACCATTTCCTCTTCACAGCCAACGGGCAGGTTCTTGTTGCCGTTCATCAGATCTTTGATGATACACATCATCTTAACAACGAACTCCCAGTCCTCGTCCTTCTTCTCTCTGGACTTCTGAACCTCTTCAGGATTTTTATCAAAGCCTTCAATGCAGTTTGCTTTTGTCCAGGCCAGCGCCTTTTCAAATTCTGCCTTGTCATAAATGCCTTCCGTCATACGGCGGATGATTTCCACCTCATCCACGGATTCCACACGCATTCCCAGATACTCTTCAATAAATGCGGGATCAATGATGGAACCGCCGATGCCCATGCAGATAGAACCAATCTGCAGATAAGATTTTCCTCTCATAGTGGCAACCGCTACCGCAGCTCTTCCGAAGCGAAGCAGCTTCTCCACAACATCCTCCGGGATATCCGTTGCGTCCGCATCCTGAACATCATGTCCGTAAATACCGAATGCCGGAAGTCCCTTCTGCGCATGGGTAGCCAGTACACTTGCCAGATATACGGCTCCGGGACGCTCCGTACCGTTAAAGCCCCATACGCCCTTGATCGTATTGGGATCCATATCCATTGTTTCCGCGCCATAGCACCAGCAGGGTGTTACGGTCAGGGTAATATCCACACCGGCCTTGCGGAATTTGTCCGCGCATGCCGCAGTCTCGCCCACACGCCCGATGGTAGTATCTGCAATAATCACCTTTACAGGCTCCCCGTTGGAGTAGCGTAAATTCTCTTCAAACAGCTTTGCCGCTGCCTTCGCCATATTCATTGTCTGCTCTTCCAGTGATTCCCTCACCTTCAGGTAGCCTCTTCTTCCGTCGATGGTGGGCCTGATGCCAATTACC
Source organism: Clostridium sp. KLE 1755 (assembly GCF_000466465.2). Lineage (NCBI taxonomy): Bacteria > Bacillati > Bacillota > Clostridia > Eubacteriales > Clostridiaceae > Clostridium > Clostridium sp. KLE 1755. Next base: position 18,049 of record NZ_KE992680.1, on the reverse strand, counting down.
GGATAATCCCCTACATATCTGTTTTCTGCCATTTCTTTCCCTCCTTGAAAAAATACCTTTACCGGTTTCCACAGGAACTTAACTGATACCGCTAAGTCCGTTAAGTTCAGTATATCATTGGCAATTTCTTTTTGCCTGTGTTATAATGGCAAAAAATATAACAATATTCACTTTTTTAAAAAAACTGTGAAATAAGTAAAAACAGGGGAAAACTCCCTGCAGGCCGTTTGTGAAAGCTCTGTATATATGGAGGAAAGCGTATGCATTATCTGGATTATAATGAAAAAATAGATCATGGGACACCGGATTTTCCCATTGCGTTTTATCATGTGGATGAGCATCATTCGCGGTATAATATGCCCTTCCACTGGCATAAGGAAATGGAGCTGATTCAGATATTAAGCGGTTCTCTCCGTCTTTATCTGGATGATGAGGAGATAAACGCAGGGGCCGGCGATGTGATTCTTATCGGGGAAGGCATCATACACGGCGGCGTTCCTGAGCATTGTGTATACGAATGCGCCGTTTTTGATTTAAATCCCACTCTCATGCATACGGATGCCTGTAAACGGTATATCCGGCTCATTTCCCGGCATCAGATACGGCTGTATAACTATTTTCAGGCGGGGGAAAGCAGGAATTCCCGCCTGCTGCAGGCAGCCTGCCGTCTTTTTGATGCGGTACGTTACCCCCATGCGGGAAGCGAGCTGAGAACATTGGGAGCTTTGTTTGAGTTTTTCGGCTGTATTTTTGAAGAGGAATATTATGTTCCCACAACGGAGGAGCCTTCGTCGGCCCCCAAGAAAATGGATCAGCTTAAGCCTGTTCTGGAATACATTGACGCCAATTATGCCAGCCCTGTCACACTTGCGGATCTGTCACGGATTGCGGGAATGACGCCCAAATACTTCTGCCGCTATTTCCGTACCGCGGTGCACCGGACTCCCATGGATTATCTGAACTATTACCGCGTGGAGCGCGCCTGCTACATTCTGAGCACCACCGAGCTTCCCGTCACAGAAATTGCCTATCAATGCGGCTTTAATGACAGCAGTTATTTTGTCAAAACCTTTAAGAAATATATGGGAGTGACCCCGAAGCACTATGCCCTGGGACGAGTTTGAAAAAAGACAGGATTTCCAAAACAGAATCTTTTATCGCATTTCCGGTAATACAGGCACTTTCTGAGCCTTTCGGATAAAAATGTAAAAGATCCTGCTTCAGAAACCTCTGAGAGAACCGGACATCGGTATTAATATGGATAGATTCCATATCGATATGTTTTATACATTTATATAGTAAATAATAACGTATTGCATTACATGTGTCAACTCTATAAAATCTTAGTTTTTCCGGTTTTCAGTATATAAAAAAATACTGTCCGGCTTCCTGTTCACCCCTCGGAAATGGACGCTGTTTCTTTATCTTCAAACTTAAAACAGACGCCTCCGGCTGCTGCCGAAAGCGTCTGTCATCACTGTTCTCAGATTTCGTACCAGATAATCTGGTTTGCTTCCAAATCCAAATCAAAGCCTGTTCCGTCACCCTTATATACGGTCGTGGACTGGGGTTCATAGGTGTTATTTACCACACAGTATTTGCCGTTTTTAATATAGGCATGTACTTCCACGTTATAGTTGGTACTGAACCACTTATTGATATTTTCTTCTTCGCCTGTGCTCCATAAAATAGCACGGTAGAGAAGCCTGCTGTTTTCAAAGCTGTAAGGAAGCCCGCTGATATATACGGCGCGGCCCTTGCCGAACTCATTCACCGCCAGCTTCACTTCTTTATCCTCGGATACAAGCACCTGTGCGTTTTCCAGCGCATAGATATATTTCCTTGATTCGCCGAAATCAATTCTCTCCTGAGAGTCAGCCGTAATGAAGTGGCTGTGGTTTTCCCAGTTGTATTTATCGTAGCCGAGTGTGAAGTCTCTCTCTTCCTCAACGCCGAACACATTTGCCAGCTGGAAGAAATGTCCGTTTGCCTGATGGCCGCTGGGTTCTCCCACACCGATAATGCCGCCGCCGTTATATACGAATTCCTTAATGGCAGAAGAAATTACCGGATTGCACCACCACTCACCGCCTGTCTGTGCGGTATCCGCATCGCCTACGTTGATGATGACATCAATATCCTTTAAAATATCCTTATCTTCCAGGATATCTTCAAAGCTGATGAACTTCACGTCAAACGGCGCGCCGGAAAGCGCCTCTATAATTCCTGCATAGGAGTAATTCTGCTTGAAGTAAATCGCATGATGCACCATATGATTTCCCCAGGCTCTCATTTTTCCCCAGCAGTTCAGCACTGCCACCTTCTTAATGCAATAAGGCGTAGTGCCCTTGATATTATCGTAAAGCTCCCTGAATTCCGCACATACGGATTCCACGTAATCCACAAAATCGGGGAATTCATTCGCCAGCTTCAGGTAACCGCCATAGCCGATGCGGTCAATGGGCTTTCTCAGAATCGCACGTCTTGCCGTTACCCAGTTCGTCTTTGCTTCCTTAACAGGATCGCCTCCCTCATGGAAGGTATCCGGGAAGAAATAAGGCAGAAGGCGGCCTTCCGTATATTTCACCCCTTCGATATCGCTGATCAGACGGAGTGTTGCTCCGTTGCCCACGCTTCCAACCACCGCATCAAGGCCGATGGTCTTAAACTCATCCATAAACGGTTCCGTTCCAATCCAGTGGTCACCCAGGAACATCATCGCCTCCCTGCCGCATTCATGGCAGATATCCACCATTTCCCTGGCAATCTTGGCGACCTCTCTTCTCTGGAAGGCCTGGAAATCCTTGTATTCTTTGGAAGGAATACGGTACTGGTTATTGTAATAGCCCTGATCAATGATGAATTCAGGCCGGAATTTGTAGCCTGCTTCCTTTTCGAACTGTTCCAGGATATAAGGGGATACTGATGCAGAATATCCGTACCAGTCCACATATTTTTCTCTGGCCAGCTCGTCGAATACCAGCGTAAACTGGTGGAAAAATGTGGTGAAACGCAGCACATTTACATACGGATGCTCCTCAATAAATTTGCGCAGGCGCTTCATGGTATATTCATGGGTTTTTGGCTGTCTCACATCAAAGGTAATCTGATGCTCCACATCCTTCCACTCATTTACCACCGCGTTGTACATATGTACCGGATCCCACATGATATATGCAAGAAAGCTCACGGTATAGTCATGGAAAGGCACGCTTTTGATTTCCACCTCTCCCGCCTCTTCATCATAGGTCCAGTCCGCTGTGGGAACCACTTCTCCCGTTGTCCGGTCGATTACCTCCCACCAACGTCTGATGTCATCCCTGCTGTTGGGGGTAAGCATATCAGGATACAGGCCTTTCATAAGCCTGATCCTCAAAGCTTCCCCGGCTGCCGTGTAGAACGGCGTCATTATATACATCTGCTGGATTTCATCAGGATTAGCCTTTGCCCAGGCATTATCCTTTCTCGTAGTATAATAGGTGGAATAAACCTTCAGTCCCACATCCTTTAACTCTACGGGAAAATCCGTGCCGTCGCAGTCACGCACCGCATCTGCGCCCCAGCGTTTGGATAAATCCAGTGTCTCCTGTATCACGTCTATATCGGTGGGAATTGTTACTCTCCCTTTTTCCTGACTCATATTGTGCCTCCTCTTCTTTAAATAAATACGGCATCCATGCCATTAACCTTTGATACCGCCGCCTGTAACACCGGCAATAATCTTCTCGGATAAGAAAATGTACAATAAGAATGTGGGCAAGAACACGATAACAACCGCCGCAAACAGTCCGCCGTAGTCTCCCGTGTACTTCATGGAGTTTACAATCTGGAGAAGGCCGACGCCTACAGGTGTCATTCTTTCGGAGCTTGCAAAGATCAATGCCATGAAGAATTCGTTCCACACACCCAGGAAGTTAAAAATAGTTACCGTAATCAGCGCCGGCTGTACCAGAGGCAGCATGATAACCCAGAAGGTTTTAGCCGGAGGGCAGCCGTCAATTGCCGCCGCTTCTTCGTAGGTCTTACTCAGAGTTGCGAAGAAGTTGAGCAGATAGGTTGTTGTATAAGGTACATTTAAGAAAATATACAAAAGTATCAGCAGAATCCTGCCCTTCAGATTCCATTTTGTGGAGAGTGAGAAAATAGGCATGATAATCATAACCGCAGGAATACTCATGGCAACGATCAGGCTGGATTTCATGACCTTGTTGCCGAGGAATTCAAACCTGGACAGCACATAGGCCGCAGGCGCGGAAATCAGGATTACGCCGACACAGGCCGTTATCGCATACAGCAGGGAGTTAGCGAAGAATACGGAAACATTCTGCGCTTTCCATGCGTTTGCATAGTTCTCAAAATGAAGGCCGCTCTCAAATTTGAATACTGATCCGGAGAAAATTTCCCTGGATGTGGAAAGGCTGGCGCCCAGAATCCATAATAAAAAGGCAGCTGTGAATATGATCCAGACAAGTACGATAATATATCCCGGAAGAAGAGATGCTTCTTTTCTCCAGTTAATTCTTTCTTTTACCTTAGGCTCTTTCTTTTTGCTCATAATCCACACCTCCTCTTAGAATTCCAGATCATCATCTCTGAGCAGTCTGTTCATGACGACATAGATAACAACAATGATGAGTGCCAGAATCACACCGGTAGCAGCACCTGCGCCCGCATCTCTTTTTGAATTGCCCTTGCCGCCGAAAACCGTATCATACAGATAAACAACGGGAACCGTGGTGGTAATCTCCGAATCCACAGGTGAAAACATTTTTGACCACAGGAAGAATGTGGTGGTATGTACGCTCCAGAAGGTAATGTTCGTCTTGGTAATTCCCTTCAACAGAGGCATTGTTATTTTACCGAACTGCTGCACCTTGTTGGCTCCGTCTATCGTTGCCGCCTCATATAAATCCGCCGGGATTCTTTCAATACCGCTGATAAATATCAGCATGTAATAGCCGACCGCACCGAAGATGAATGCAAACAGCATTGCCCAGAACTTGGTATCATTGCCCAGCCATTTTACGCCCTCCAGCCCAAATGTCCGAAGGATTTTATTGAGCATACCATAGTCGTTGTTGTAAACATACTGAATCCACATGGTTGCCAGGGCAACAGCACTGATAACGTTGGGAAGATAAATTGCAGCACGGAAAAACTTCTTAAAGCGGATGCCGCTTGTCAGTATAACAGCGAACAGAAGCGAAAAGGAAAGAACAATAATGCCGCCCACAAGCCAGATACGGAACATGTTCCACATGGAAGCCTGCCATCCGGGGCTGTTGAAAATCTTCTGATAGTTGCTCATACCGTTAAAGACCCAGGTGGAGGTGTCTGATGTCACACTTTCAATCTGGAAGAAGCTCATGATTACGGTCCTGACCACAGGATAAAGATACATGATGAGGAGGGTTAACAAACAGGGTAATATAAAACCTACAATTAAGGACTTATTTTTTTTCATTAATATGTCACCTCTTCTTGTCAAAAGAGGCGGCACCACTTCAGTGCCACCTCCACTTGATAAACCTGTTTAGTTTTTATGTTTTAGTATAAAGCGTCCATTGCTGCTGCGAAATCTTCGCCGGTAGCATATTTGCCTTCATACAGGCTGATGATGATATCCTTAAAGCTGGTCTTTAATTCGGAGTTATCATTCAGACCCATGTTCCAGGACAGGGGAGCTTTGGTAGCAACCAGAGCTTCTACGGTACCGCTCATGATAGCGGGTGCTGTATTGCTGGGGTCTGCAGGAATCTGATCCGCTGTATCAGCCATCTTCTGGTCGAATTCGCCGCTTGTTAAGAACATCAGGAAATCAAATGCTGCCTGTGCGTTCTCACTGTATTTTGTAATAGCAAGGGAGTTAGCGCCTGCATATGCATTGGAAGGATCCGCGCCGCCTTCAACTGCAGGGTAGTTGAACATTCCCCAGTTGATTTCTGTGCCGGAGTTGTTGTTTACTTCAGGTGCTACGTAGTTAGCGCAGACAACCATTGCCACTTTACCAGTTAAACCAATCTTGTTCTGGCTGGAAGGATATTCATCCGGAGCGCCGTCTGCAAGATATCCTGCTTTAACAAAGTCGATAATCTGCTGAGCTGCTTTTACAACGCCTTCATTCTTGCTCCAGCCGCCGTTTACAGCCAGGTCGGAGATTGCTTTTTCACCGATTACTCTGTCAAGATGGTAACCAAAGGTGAAATCTGCGTATGCGCTGTCAAGAGCCAGGGGCTGATAGCCTTTGTCAACCATGGTCTGGCATGCTGCAAGGAACTCATCCCATGTGGTGGGAACGGAGATTCCGCAGTCATCGAAGATATCCTGGTTGTAGAACACGCCGCCTACCTGAGGCTGCTCTGTTACACAGGGAAGGAATCCTGCCCACTCTGTTGCAACTTCATTGAAGCATGCATAGCTGGTTGCGTCATAGTTAGCTGCCTTAGCCATATCTGTAAGGTCATAGCAGTAATCTTTGTAGTTCTTTGCGATTCTGGAATAGTCATCTTCGAAGATATCAATCTTCTCATTGGATTCCAGAGCTGCCTGGATGATGGTGTTGATGTCACGGCCCTTCCACTCGATATTAATGGTTGCGCCTGTCTTCTCCTTGAAAGCATCTGCTGCTTCCTGGATTACCTGGCCCTGAGGCTCTGTGGAGTTCCACATGGACCACATTGTCAATGTAACGCCGCTGTAATCTGCTGCTCCGCTTTCTGCTGTCGTTTCAGCAGCTGCGGTTGATTCAGCAGGAGTTGTCTCTGCCTTAGCTTCCTCTGTGGCAGCTGCAGGAGTCTCTGCAGGCTTTGACTCAGCAGGCGCTGTTGTGCCGCTGTTGCCGCAACCTGCCAGCAGGCTTGTTGCCATAACAGCTGTTAAAAACAAACTGATGAATTTCTTTTTCATTTTTTTCCTCCTTTAGTTTGTGCATCATGTATCGTTTTTTGATAATCTCAGTATATCTTTTATAGCCAATCTATACAATCCATATCTTGCTTCTTTTTTTAGAAATATTGCTTTTTATCGCAAGATTTGTTAATATATTTTTAGTCATATACGTGCGCCATCAGATTTAACTGCTTGTTTTTTTAAACAGATTGCTTAATCACTTACTTTAAAAACCTGTGTTTTTTATATTTTTATACATCTTTTTTGCACAAATGTTTGCTTTCCATTGTTATCCGCCCGTTTTCAAGCGCAGTATTTCTAAAAAGAAAAGGAAAGACGGATTGCATGTATAAACTGAAAGATACCGGCCAACCATAAAGGAGAAATTTATGCCGATTACAAGATACCCCCTGGAAACCGGGGAAATTGATCCTATTAATGCAAAGCTTTTGTATGTCACGCATTCCATTTATGAAAACGACTGGCCCAGCCTGCCGCATATGCACTATTTTACTGAGCTTTGCTATATTAAAAAGGGTACGGGGAATTATTTGATTGAAGATCAGAACTTTCCTATTAAAGAGGATGATTTTATCATCATCAATTCCAATACCTCCCACACAGAGCGGTCTGTGGGGGAGATTCCGCTGGAATACATTATCCTTGGTGTTGAAGGCCTGAATTTTTCCTTCGGCGGGGAGCATGAGCACCTTATTTTCAACTGCAGACGTGATCATGAGGAATTTGCCTACTTTATGGATTCCCTGCTGGAGGAGATGGAGAATAAAAGGCCCCACTATGAGCTTGTGTGCCAGGATCTGCTCAACATGTTGATCGTTAAGCTGATACGCAGGACGAACTTTTCCTTTGAATTCGTTCCCTCCGTGAAGTCCAGCCGGGAATGTATCAAGCTGAAGCAGTATATGGAGGCCAATTATAACCAGAACATCACGCTGGATACGCTTGCCCAGGTATCCCATCTGAATAAATACTACATGGTGCATGCCTTTACCCGGCAGTTCGGATGTTCTCCCATGAATTATCTGATGGAGGTAAGAATAAAGGCCAGCAAGGAGCTGCTGGCCAGTACGGATTACAGTATAACGGAGGTTGCGCAGTCCTCCGGATTTTCCTCACAGAGCTATTTTGCCCAGTGTTTTCTGAAACACTGCCATATGACGGCCAGCGCTTACCGGAAGGCCTGTCAGGGCAGATAGGCTCCGGCAGGTTCAAAACTTCAGCCCATACTGTCCATCAAAGCAGGAAACAGCCCTCCGTTCCGTTACCTTGTCTCCTTCCCTGACATGTCCGACAAGCATTTCGCTGTTTTTATCCATCTGCCGCAGATTGGCCTCCAGAGCCTTCGGAGAATGGTTGGCATAGCAGTAGATACAGCCATTAGGACAGGTGTTATAGGCGCCGATGTCAATGCTTTCATAGCAGCCGCAGCCTTTTCGCTGCCCTTTGTCAGGCTTGAGCGTCACGCTGCCGCCCAGGATATCCTCTATGACGGCCCTGTCAATGCAGGAGGCTCTTCCCACGCCAAATGCGGTCAAATCCTTTGCCTCACAGCAGGCGCTGACCTGCACCCATATGCAACGCCGGTGCGGGCAAAAAAGGCCGCCAGCTCCTCCATTTCCGTTTCCGCCGCATCGCGCAGCAGGCTTTTCCTCCTGGCTTCAGGTTTCCCCGGTTTCTGCCAGTACCCATTTCCGGAGTATCTGTCCACAAAGCTGACAGTCACGCTCCGCATACAGCCCTGCAATTCCAGGCACAGCTGCCGGAACGCCTGTTTATGATATCCGATTCCCATTTCTTCATTTATAATAACAGGATCATAGCGCCAGATAATCCTGCCGCTTCCAATCTGTTCCGCCAGGCTGCGGAAGGTGCGGATAATTTCCTTTTTATCCCGCAGGCCCGGTTCCAGCGCTTTGCCATAGGGCGTAAGCGTAAACTGGAAATAATACCGGTAGCCTCTGTTGTCCAGTTCCTTCAGATAAGGCATCAGCGGCTGCGGATCCTTCGTCCAGAAAACAATGCAGTCCACTGCCTCCGGCGTCATGGGTATGCGGCCAAGCTGGCCCGCGTTAAACGGATTTCTCACCACCGCAGAGCCTTCACGGATCCGGTTCATAAACCATTCGCTGTATCTGCAGGGGATATCGGTTCTTCTGGAAACAGACAGAATCATGTCAGCTGCTCCACCACCTTTTCAAAGCCCATCCCATGGGAAGCCTTCACCAGTATCGCATCGCCCGGCAGAAGGAGAGCCGCAAGGCCTTCCAGAAGGCTTTCCCTGTCCGGAAAATAATGGATGCCGTCCGCCGGTTTTTTCACCGCTTCCGCCGCCTTCAGGGCGCCTTCGTACATGTGACGGGAAAGCTTTCCGGTACAGATCAGGCAGTCCACGCCTTTTTCCACGGCATACCCGCCCACGCGTTCATGCAGCTTCGCTTCCTCTTTCCCCAGTTCAAACATATCTCCCAGCACCGCCACAGTCCGGCCGTCGGCCTGAAGGAGAAGATCCAAGGCTGCCTCCATGGAAACCGGATTGGCATTATAGCAGTCGTCGATGACAACTTTATCCGCCAGCTCAATGATGTGGCTGCGTCCGCTGACGCCTTCCACCGCGGCAATCCCCTTACTGATTTCCTCCGGCGTAAGGCCAAGCAGGCGTCCTGCGGCAGTGGCGGCCAGGGCATTATATACCATATGTCCGCCGGGAAGCGGTATCTTCGCGTTAAAGCTTATCCCTGCCTTCCTGTCATGAATCACCGCCTCGCTTCCGAGAAGTCCCCTGCCTGCAATATCCGCCGCATAAATCCGGCAGCTTGAAGAAAGCCCGAAGGTTACCGGAGGCTTTCCTTTTACTTCTTTTATTGTGCTGAGCATGTCATCGTCACCGTTAACGCATACGGCGCCGTCTTCGCCCATGAAATCAAAAATTTCCGACTTGGCCTTCAGGATCCCTTCTCTGCTTCCCAGGAATTCCAGATGGCACTGGCCGATATTTGTCATGATACAGATATCGGGACGGGCAATGCGGCTTAAATTATGCATTTCCCCGAAATGGTTGATACCCATTTCCAGTACCGCAACCTCCGTATCCTCAGGCATGGAAAGCACCGTCAGCGGCACGCCGATTTCATTATTATAATTTCCCAGGGTCTTATGGACCCTGTATTTCTGCGAGAGTACGGAAGCAACGAATTCTTTGGTGCTGGTCTTCCCCACGCTTCCGGTGATGCCTACAACCTTCACAGACAGCTGCCTGCGGTAAAATTCCCCTATCCTTTTCAGGGCTTCAAAGCTGTCCTCCACCAGAATGCAGGGGCCTGCAGGCTGCTCCGGCAGCCGTTCGCATACTACGCCCAGCGCGCCGCCCGCAAAAACCTCCGGTATAAACCGGTGTCCATCCACCCGTTCTCCTTTTGTGGCAATAAAAAGAAAATCCTTTCCGGCTTTTCTGGAGTCGATCACCACGCCCGCCGCCTCGGCAGCAGGGGGCTCACCCGGGCAGATCAGCCTGCCGCCGCATGCCTGGGCGATGTTGGTTAAAGTCATATTTTTCATATACGTCCTCTTTTCCTGATCAGTCCTTTTGCGCCAGCTCCAGAATCCACTGGCACAGGTCTTCAAAGCTTATTCCAATGGCCTGGGCTTCCTGCGGAATCAGGGAGGTAGGGGTCATTCCGGGAAGGGTGTTGGCCTCCAGGCAATACAGCTTGCCTTCCTTATCCATCATGAAATCCATCCGCGCATATTTTTTGAGGCGCAGCGCCCGGAATACTTTTTCGGAAATGAGCTGCATTTCCCTGGTCTTATCCTCCGGCAGGTCCGCCGGGCAGGTTTCAATGGTGCTTCCTGCCTGGTATTTGTTCTTATAATCATAAAAGCCGCAGAGAGGGGCGATTTCAATTACCGGCAGCGCTTTTCCGTCAATGACTGCACAGGAAAATTCCCGTCCTTCAATATACTGCTCAATTACCGCTTCCTCATCATATTTGAAGGCTTCCTCCAGGGCGGCCTGGTATTCCTTTTCCTCATGCACGATGCATACGCCCACGCTGGAACCGCCCTTGCAGGCCTTGACCACACAGGGATAAGGCACTCTTTCCGCGCTTTCCTGTCCCTTTCTCACATGGATCCCCGCAGGGGTCGGAATGCCGTGGAAGGCAAAAAGCTCTTTTGCCAGGCTCTTATCCATGGACAGCGCAGAGCTGACGTAATCCGTTCCCGTATAACGGATTCCAAGCAGGTCAAAGGCCGCCTGTACCTTTCCGTTCTCCCCGTCCTCTCCGTGCAGTCCCAGGAAAACAACATCGGCCATCTGGCAGATCTCTATCACATTGGGGCCGAAAAAGCTCCTTCCGCCATCCTTTCGCAGCGCCTTAATCTGCGCTATATCAGGATTGCTTTCCTTGATTCCCCCTATGTTTTCAGCCCAGTCCACATCCTTTTCAAAAATGCCGGCGTAATCGTCTTCATATCCCAGATAGACATCCAGCAAAACCGCCTGGTGTCCCTTTTTCTTTAACGCTTCATAAATCATGCGGCTGGAGCTTAAGGAAACATCCCTCTCCGTACTGATGCCGCCGCCTAATACCACAATTTTCATGAGTCTCCTCCAATTCCTGTCTTTTATTTTAAGCTAAGACAGTTTTTCTCAGGAACTGTTATAAAATGCACAGTCCAGTTCCTTACTACCTTATTTTTCACAGGGCCAATTTATGTCAGATACCGCCCGTGCTTTTCAATTGTAGCATATCCGGGGCTATTAGAAAATGAAAAAGATGCTTTTTTTAAGGCTCACAGTGTTCTGGGGAAGGGCATGGAAATACCCGTCCGGGCCGCGGGAGGGCTGCGGTTCGGGCGGGTTGGGATTTGAACAGGGACCTGGATAAGGATTCAGGTATTAAAATTAAAAGCCGGTATCCCTGTATACAATTTTTCCGTTAATTATGGTGCACATGGTCCTGGTGAAGGTTTCCATGGGATTGCCTGTAAAAATAGCGATATCCGCATCCTTTCCTGGTTCCAGGCTGCCCACACGGTCAAATACGCGGCAGATACGGGCGGGATTACAGGTAATGGCTCTCAGTCCTTCCTCCAAAGGCAGTCCGGACTTTACAGCAAGACCCGCGCAAATGGGCAGCGACTGGATAAGGGATACGGGGTGATCGGTGGTAATTGCCACCAGCACCCCTGCCTCGTGCAGAACGCCTGCGGTTTTAAAAGCCATATTCTGTACTTCTATTTTGCTTCTGCTGGACAGGTCGGGGCCGACTATTGCGGGAAAGCCCTCTTTTGCCAGGTCCTCCGCGATGAGGTGTCCTTCACTGCAGTGGTCAAGTGTCATGGAGAGTCCGAATTCTTTTGCAATGCGTATGGCGGTATATATATCGTCCACCCGATGTACATGCGCCTTCAGGGGGATTTTCCCTTCCAGTACGGGCATCCAGCATTCCAGGCGGAAATCCGGTTCAAAATCCGGTTCCTGCCCCTTCGGGCAATCCTTTGTCAGGCGCATTTTTTTCTTACGGTATTGTACGGCCTTATGGAGCTCCTCCCGCAGGATTCCCGCGATGGCCATTCTGGTAACCGGGGATTTTTCCTGGCCGGAAAAATTAACCTTGGGGTTTTCCCCGAAAGCGATTTTCATAGCGGCAGGGGCCTTTACAATCAAATCATCTATTCGTCTGCCTTTTGTTTTAATAAAGGCAAACTGGCCGCCCACCACGTTGGAGCTTCCCGGGCCTGCCATAATTGAGGTAATTCCTGCCCGGACGGCATCGTCAAATGCGGCATCCATGGTATTTACGGCGTCTATGGCTCTCAGCCACGGCGTTACCGGAGAGACATTTTCATTGCAGTCATCTCCCTCCATCCCCTTTTTTTCTTCCGTAATGCCAACATGGCAGTGGGCTTCAATCAGGCCCGGCATCACCAGGCAGCCGGATGCATCAATGATTTCCGTACTGCCCGTGTCCGGGACTTCTATCCTTTCCGCCACTGCGGTTATTTTTCCATTTTCGACCAGAACGCTGCCCTTGGGGATAACCTTTCCCGTCATGGGAAGTACGCGTCCGTTTTGTATCAGCAGCTTACCTTCCATCTCAGCTCAGCCTGTTCAGCGGATTTACCGGCTGTCCGTCTTTGGTCAGCTTGAAATAAACATTGCAGCCTTCCACGCTGTAATATTTGGTAGGCTCCGCCACCTTTCCAATAATTTCCCCGGTGGTTACCACATCACCCTCGGCTACGGTAAGATCTGTCAGCTGTCCGTAGGTAAGCTCATAGCCGTCGCCCAGATTCATAATGACTGCGGTCCCGATTTCCGGATCCTCATAAATGGTGGTTACCTGTCCGTCGGCGGCAGCCGTAATGCCTTCTCCCTGGGTAGCGGCAATGATGATCGCCGGATTATATTTATACTGCTGGAGTGTGGCAAAAAAGACGGTCTTGTCCATGCTGTAATTCACGAGGACATTTCCCACGATGGGCCATACAAGGGTATCTGACTCGGAAAAATCCAGGGCAGGCACCGTATTCATTGCATCCTCGTCTCTTTTTGCAGTCTCATTCCCATCGTCTGTTTTTGCTATGGCATCGGACGCGTTTGCTTCCAGCGCTTCCTGTGATTCCTGTGCCAGCGCCTCCTGTTGCGCTTCGGCCTGTGCCGCCTCTGCAGCTGCCTGCTCCGCTGCCGCCTGCTCTCCGGCGTTTGCCGTGCTGCCAAGCATTTTCATGTCAGGGTTGTCCACTTTCCCGGAATTGGCCTCCTGAAAGCTGGGATCATAGTCCAGCTCACCGGCATCAGCCTGCTGTTCACCCAAATCCTGTGCTTCACCCGCTTTATCCCTGTTGGCTTCGTCCAGCGTGGTGAAATCCACAATATAATTATCCTCTTCTTTTTCCTGGCCTCTGTTTCTTACATACAAGCCGGTAGCGGTCAGCGCCGTCAGAACGAGGCAGCTGGATACCAGCATGATTGCTTTTTCTTTTCTAAAGCTTGATCTCCTTCTTCTTCTCATAGGGCATTCCTTCTCTTTCCTATTCATTTTGGCAGATGCCAATTATCAGTTGAAATCCTTCAAGCTTAGTCTTTCCGTTTTCCTTTCCATTATTCAGTTTTTTGTATTTCAACACCGTTAAAAAAATCTTTTAAAAGAGCCAGGAAATCCTCGCCCTGCACCGCCCTACGGTTAGCCTCAAACTGACAGAAACCCAGCCCATGCCCTACGCCGCGGCTTTCCAGCACTACAAGCCCCTGCTCCTCACTGATGGTAAAGCAGGAGGAATTCAGGGAAAAAAGGCTGCGGAATTTTTCTCCCGACATATGTATTCCCTCCGCATCCACCCACAGGACATAGCCGGCGCTGTCTCTTGTGAGGGTTATTTTTTCCGTTTTACTGACTCCCAGAGCCGTCCAGAATTCGTTTTTCTTTATGGTTGTTCGCAAGGTATAGCCTTCGGCTTCTATATCATGCTCGCAGTCCACGCTCACCAGATAATCATAGCCTTCGCCCAACACCTCCCTGCCGTTTCTCGTCTTTCCCGCACTGAGCCAGAAGTAGGCCGGTTCTATAAGCTTTCCCTCCCAGGTCAGATACATACCCTTTGTTTCTGATACAGCCCGGGAAATTTTTGCCTGATTATCCATAGACGAGCTTCCCCAGAGAGCTTCCCGTTCCCGCAGGTCCAGATAGTCCTGTCCGATTTCCCTGGCGGAAATCGTTGTTTCTTCAACCGATGCCCTGTCCTCATACGCCTTCATGCACATGGTACGGAGGATCACAGCCTGCGCCTTGAGCGTCTCTTCCTCACAGCCTGCGGGGATACTGGCCGCCAAAGCGCCTTCCACATAAACCTCCAGGGGGATTCTGCTCACTCCCGCGCTGCTTTCACAGGCCACCATGAATTTTCCTTCTTCCTCAAATACCGGAACGGTTTCATGGCCGCTTTCTCCTTTTCCGAAAAAAAGGCTGCATACATAGGGAAGCAGGAGTAAAAATAAAAGGACCGCACAAAGATCCAGCAGCCGCTGCCGGCCTGCGGAATTTCTGAATGCGGGGGAAAACGGCCTGCGGGGGGTGGGGCGGGTTTTCGGAAGTAACTTTTTTCTGTCCATAGTCATCTCTCCGCATTCTGCATATTTACTCCATTCTATGTCCCACCACCCATTTTTATTCGTGGGGAACGGATAAGGGCATGTGCCACGGCGGCTTGCTGTCTCTG
>NZ_KE992680.1:0-2820 GCF_000466465.2 Clostridium sp. KLE 1755 | reverse complement strand
ATTGATTCCTTTTTGTGTTTCCTCTATAATAAGTAATCAGTAAGTGAAGCTGAAAATTATGCATTACATAAATAAAGGAGGAGACACATGGTAACATTACTAGAAGGCGGTGCCTATCTTGTAAACGGCACACAGATCATTCCTGATAATCAGGATGCGGCGGCGCGGATAGCTGCCGAAACCGGAAGACAGGTAACAAAGGAGGAAGCGGCAAAGGAAACAATTGCCTACGGCATCCTGGAAAGCCACAACACTTCCGGTAACATGGACAACCTGAAAATCAAATTTGACAAGCTGACCTCCCATGATATAACCTTTGTAGGAATTATCCAGACGGCGAGAGCATCAGGACTGACCAAATTCCCCATACCCTATGTGCTTACCAACTGCCACAATTCACTCTGTGCGGTGGGCGGGACGATTAATGAAGACGATCACCTCTTTGGACTCACCTGTGCCAAGAAATACGGCGGCGTCTATGTGCCCCCTCATCAGGCTGTTATCCACCAGTTCGCCAGGGAAATGCTTGCCGGCGGAGGCAGGATGATTCTCGGCTCCGATTCCCATACCCGCTACGGCGCGCTGGGAACCATGGCTATGGGCGAGGGCGGGCCGGAGCTGGTAAAACAGCTTCTCAACCAGACCTATGATATCAAAATGCCCGGCGTAGTTGCCGTTTACCTCACCGGAGAGCCCGTCAGGGGCGTAGGCCCCCAGGACGTTGCCCTGGCCGTCATCGGCGCAGTATTCGGAAATGGCTATGTGAAAAATAAAGTAATGGAATTTGTAGGCCCCGGCGTGGAAAAACTGAGCGCTGACTTCCGAATCGGTATCGACGTCATGACCACGGAAACCACCTGCCTCTCCTCCATCTGGAAAACAGACAGGGAAATCGAAGAATTTTACGAAATCCATGGCAGGAAGGAAGAATACAAGGAACTCAACCCCGGAAACGTGGCCTACTATGACGGCCTGGTAACCGTGGACCTCTCCGCTATCAGACCTATGATTGCCATGCCTTTCCACCCCAGCAACACCTATACGATTGAAGAACTCAACGCCAACCTGGACGACATCCTGTGTGATGTGGAAAAGAAAGCCCAGGTAAGCCTTGACGGCGCTGTTAACTACTCCCTGCACGACAAAGTGAGAAACGGAAAATTCCATGTGGATCAGGGAATCATCGCCGGCTGTGCAGGCGGCGGCTTTGAAAATATCTGCGCGGCAGCGGACATCCTCAAGGGACAATACATCGGTGCGGATGAATTTACGCTCAGCGTTTACCCTGCTTCCATGCCCATTTATATGGAACTTATCAAAAACGGCTGCGCCGCCACGATTATGGAAACCGGCGCAGTCATGAAAACCGCCTTCTGCGGCCCCTGCTTCGGAGCAGGCGATACCCCGGCCAATAACGGCTTCAGCATCCGCCACTCCACCAGGAACTTCCCCAACAGAGAAGGCAGCAAGCTCCAGAACGGCCAGATCGCATCCGTTGCGCTCATGGATGCCCGCTCCATTGCGGCAACTGCAGCCAACAAAGGCGTCCTCACACCGGCAACGGAATTTGATGCTACCCTGGGCAAATACAAATACCATTTTGACTCCAAAATATATGCAAACCGCGTATTCGATTCCAAGGGCGCGGCGGATCCTGAGGTGGAAATCCACTTCGGCCCCAACATCAAAGACTGGCCGGCCATGTGCGAACTACCGGAAAATCTGGTACTCCGCGTAGTATCCGAGATCCACGACCCGGTTACCACAACCGATGAACTGATTCCCTCCGGAGAAACATCATCCTACCGCTCCAACCCCCTGGGCCTTGCGGAATTCACGCTCTCCCGCAAAGACCCCGCCTACGTAGGCCTGGCAAAAGACATCCAAACCGCCCAGACCGCCGTAATGGAAGGAAAATGCCCCCTGGAGGCCAAGCCCGAGCTGAAGCCCGTCATGGAAACCATCCACACCCGCTTCCCGGAAGCAGGCGAAGGAAACATCGGCTTTGGATCCACCATTTTTGCGGTAAAACCCGGCGACGGATCCGCCAGGGAACAGGCAGCTAGCTGCCAGAAGGTCCTGGGCGGCTGGGCCAACATAGCCACCGAATACGCCACCAAACGCTACCGCTCCAACCTGATTAACTGGGGAATGCTCCCCTTCCTCATTGAAGAAGGCCCCCTTCCCTTTACCAACAAAGACTACCTCTTCATCCCCGGCATCAGAAAAGCCGTAGAAGAAGCCCAGGACACCATCACCGCCTACACCGTGACCCCCGAAGGCCTCACCCCCTTCCCCCTCACCCTCGGCGACCTCACCAAAGAAGAACGCCAAATCATCCTGGACGGCTGCCTCATAAATTACAACCGCGTAAAATAATAACAAAAACAAATTATAATTAAGTATCTCTTATTACCAATTATTTTTATTACTACCACCTCCAAAGGCCATCTCTGTTCCCCAATACAGATATGGCCTTTGCCATATTTATCTCTTGTCCTTCCTTCCTCTTACCACAACCTATAGGATAAAGGCATGTGCCACGGCGGCTTGCTGTCTCTGTCCGGTGGGGGCCGGTTGGTATTTCCCAGGGGGTGGGCGGTGGGGGTATTTTCTGATCCATACGAAAAAACGGAGATGTTTCTTACTGCTTCGAAAAGCCAGGATCCGGCCGCCCCTAGTGGCCTGTCTGACGAACCGAAGCGACGAAGTCGCGCAGGCGAGGAGTTTTGGCCACGTTGGCCGAATCCTGGCTTTTCGAAACAGTTAGAAACACCCCGTTTTTGAAACTGGATCAGAAAATACCCCCACCGCCCACCC
>NZ_KE992679.1:0-18083 GCF_000466465.2 Clostridium sp. KLE 1755 | reverse complement strand
TGATGAGGATTTGTTTCAGGAGCTTTCTATTACTTTGCTGAACTGTATTATGAAATTCAGAATATGATTACTGAATAGAAAATGACTAATACAGTAGCAGAAAGGAAAGGCAGTACAATAAGTTAAATACAGCTTTACAATATTGAAATTGTAAAATGAGAGACCGGAAAACCTAAAAATGTAGGCTTTCCGATCTGCCTTCATGTTTTCTATTTATAATAAGACGACAAAAGAGGGTTTAAAATGCTATTATTGATGAATGTATTTGAGAATCCAATCGATATCATCAAAGTATGGAATTGCTGTCAGGAAGTTCCAGCATGATGACAGCAGTTAACGTACCGTCTGTCTCATTTCGGTAATTAAGGCTGCTTTTTCCACGGAAGCGAAGCCCGATTCGTTCATTGACATTGCGTATCCCGAAGCCATTTGACACACGTAAATCTGTTTCTTCATAATTAATATGACGATTTAGTTTGTCTGCTTCGCAGCCCAAACCATTATCATGAACTTCAATTATAGCGGATTCTTTTGTATAGTAGGCATATATCCGGATACATAAGCTTTCTCCCGGGAACGGCTGAGCATGGCGGACGGAGTTCTCAACCAAAGGCTGTAGCGTGAACTTGGGAATAAGAATATCCTTTTCACCAAGCTGTGTTTCCAAAAGAAAATTTTTATTGTACCGTAGTTTATACACAGATAAGAACTCCTGAATATTTTCAATTTCCTTGGAAATGGGAACCATACTGTCAGCATTGGTAATGCTATAGCGCATCATCTCTACAATAGAGGAAACAATGTTGGCAATATCGTCACAGTGTCTGGTCAAAGCCATCCAATTTACCATATCCAAAGCATTGTATATAAAGTGTGGATTAATCTGGGCCTGCAGGGCACGAAGCTGGGAACCCTTTTCACGTTCGTTTTGGATAAGAATATTGTCAATAAGTTTGCTGAAGCTGTTTTCCAGAATGAGTAGCTCTTTATCGTCAGATACATGGAGCTTTTTCCTGTCAAAGTCTTTGATATCACGGATATTTTCTACGGCGGTGGAGAATTGAATAATCGGTCGGCTTAGACGGCTGACAATAGAGCATATAACTAAAAGGAAAAATAGGCTGACAGCAGCAAAAATCAAACTGTAGGTAGAAAGTATAGGATGAATGGCATCCTGAATATCGTTGTCAGGGGTAAGGAACAGAAACTGAATTCCGTAATCTGCCTTGCAATAATTTACCCGGTAATCATCCTGCCTTTCCTGCAAGGTAAACTCCTTGATTTTCCCTTTCTCCGAGGCTACCCAGGCTTTGTCATATATATCATATTCAATAGGAGAATTACTGCAATAAAGAATTTTGCCATCATCATTCAGCATGGCGTATCCACTGTTTTTGGTGACAGGAACGCTGGATAATATCTTTTCCAGTTGTTTATCAGCTACACTTACGACAATTACTCCGGTACCGTTTTCGTTATGCGGACCGATATAATAGTTGTTCGTGATTTTTCTGGCTATGCAAATTTCATTCGTTGACTTGTTTAGAAAAACAAAAATCCCATTCTTTATCGTTTGTTGATACCATTCATCATCTTTTATTTCCGAATTGGAAAGTACGAAATTGGATGCAATATAAGGGCTGCTTTCCAGTGTATAGCCCTCTAAGGATTGGGCAATAGGAATTAAATCAGACAGAAACAGTGTGGTTTTATAATAAGAGCTGTCAATAATCTGATGAGCAGCGTAACGGGAAAAACGGGTTTGTATGGCTTGCCTTGTGCGAAGTATATCCATGGGGTCTTTACTGTCCAGGCTGAGGTATTCCCCAAATGTTTCATCGCTGACGATCTGAACTGCGGTATCGTAGATGGATTCCAAAAAGTTATCAGCCATTCTTTTGTTTAACTCAACATTTGTCCGCTGGTTTCTCATAGTTTCTTCAACCATGGCATGATAAAAGTAGGAATACATAATACTATGGGAAACAAATAGAATCATTAACATAGAAACGGCGGTTATCAGAAAAAATTTCTTTTTAATTTCCATTCTGTATCCCTCCCTGTACGATGAGGTTTCTGTATTCTGTAGGGATGATTCCTGTGTGTTTTTTAAATATTTTTGCAAAATATTTTGCATTGCTATAGCCGGATAGCTGAGAAACTTCAGAAATGGAATAACGCATATCGGCAAGGAGCTGCCGGGCCTTTTCCATTCTTAGCTCCATAACATATGTACTCAGGTTGGTTCCTGTCGTCTGTTTGAATACAGTGCTCAGGTAAGAAAGTGACACATGCATTGCATAGGAAAGTGCCGACAGATTAAATTCGGGGTCGGTATAATGATTTTCTATATACTGAAGTGCAAATGAAGCAATAGTATCGGTAAAATTATTTTTCTGCTGCGATACATTGATTAGAAGATCATAGTATTTAGTAATAATATAATTTAGTTTTTCCTGAGGCCTTTCTATGTCCAGAAAATTTTCCATGGTTTCATTTTTTGAATAGATAATAGCCTGGGGATCCAGATTTAACTCTGCCAGATAAAGATAAAGGTAATTGAGGAGCTGGATACCTACAGGATTACAGTCCTCGCTGTTCATGAGTTCGGAAAACAGCCGGGATTGGAAAAAATCGTCCAGAGTATTTTGATCTCCACATTTCAGCGCATTCAGCAACTTCTTTTTCAGAGAATCATCCCAAACGGTCAAATACGACTTATGGCGTAAATTAAGCTGTTTTTCTTTTTCATCAAGAAGCTTATTGAGCTGTTCCAGCTTTTTTCTTGTGATGGGTTTAAGAATATAATCGGCTACGCCATACTGTATGGCCTGTCTTGCAAATTCGAATTCCCCATAGGCGGTGAGAAGAATAAGCTGGATATGTGGGTGCCGGTCGTGAATAATTCCCGCCAGTTCTATGCCGCTCATACCACCCATCTTAATATCGGATATAATAACATCCGGATAAGTGTTTTCCAACAGCTTAAGCGTTTCTTCTCCGGATGATGCGGTTCCTACCAGTTTCCCCTGGAAACGCTCCCAATCCAACAAAGAAATCAATCCTTCAATTGCAAATTTTTCATCATCTACTAAAAGAATACGCAGCATTTTAAAATTCCCCCTGTTACGATTACATCTGATGTTATTAATTGGGTTTCATTATAAAACCAATAACACTTCGTGGCAATTCCCTTGATAAAAGTAATAAAAATAGTTCACCTGACGTTAAAAAAGTTGCCTTGTGAAGCTCATACCGGTTATGTAAAATCATATCATAACGAAATAGCAGACAGAAGCTACACCATATCAGGGAGGACGACATATGAAAATAATGAACAAAAGCAGACGACTTCTACTATTTAAGAAAAGTCTGCCTCTTACCATCATGGCGCTGCCTGGAATCATACTGATGATTCTGTTTAAATATCTTCCTCTATCAGGGATTGTCCTGGCATTCAAACAGTACAATATCCGTGATGGAATTTTTGGAAGTGCCTGGAATGGACTTAAAAATTTTGAGTATTTGTTTCGAACAAAGGACGCGTGGATTATAACGAGAAATACATTGGCTTATAATCTGGTTTTTATTATTCTGGATTTGGTTCTGGCAGTTACAGTAGCCATTGTGTTGAATGAACTGCATCAGAAAAAAGCTGCTAAGGTTTATCAGACAATATTTATGGCTCCTTATTTTCTTTCCTGGGTTGTAGTTTCCTTTATCGCGTATTCATTTCTCAGCGTGGATAACGGCTTTATCAACAGGGCGTTTGGTCTGGATGTTACATGGTATTCCAAACCTTCGGTATGGCCCTATATTATGGTTATTTTTCAAATTTGGAAAACGTTAGGGTATTCCACAGTTATGTATCTGGGAAGTATAGTAGGCATTCCTAATGATTACTATGAGGCGGCTTTAATGGATGGGGCTACAAAATGGCAGCAGATTAAATACATTACGCTGCCTTCCCTGAAAAGTATGATGATTGTTCTGACAATCCTGGCTATTGGGAAAATTTTTTATGCGGATTTCGGTTTATTCTATCAGCTTCCAAGAAATTCAGGGCCGCTTTTTCCGGTGACAAATGTTATTGACACCTATGTATATAGAGCTCTAAAGGAAAACGGAAACGTGGGGATGTCTGCCGCGGCCAGCTTATATCAGTCACTTGTCGGGTTTGTATTAGTGTTGAGCTCCAATTTTATTGTCCGTAGAATTGACAAGGACAGCGCGCTTTTTTAAGGAGGGTTTCATGTCGAAAATAATTTATAATAATCGTAAAGAAAAAAAAATTAATGCTATCAGTATAAGGGCTAATACAGTTCTTCTGGTTATTTTAACGTTGTTTGCCGCTTTGTGTATACTTCCGCTGCTTCTTGTAATTATAGTTTCGTTCAGCAGTGAGCAGAGTATATTCCTGAAAGGTTATTCCTTTTTTCCTGCGGAATTGAGTTTGGACGCATATCAGTTTTTCCTTAAACTGGGAGATCAGATTATCCGTTCCTATGGAATTACCATATTTGTTACGGTATTCGGAACACTTTTCAGTCTTGCGGTAACTACAATGCTGTCTTATGTGCTATCAAGACCGGATTATCCTTATGGACGGATACTTACACTGATGCTGTTGTTTACGATGTTGTTTAATGGAGGAATGGTTCCCAGCTATATGGTTAATACACAGCTTCTGGGGCTGAGGGACAGTGTATGGGCGTTGATTTTTCCCATGTCACTGAATGCATTTTATGTTATCGTGCTGAGGACCTTCTTCAGAGGGATTCCCCTTGAAATTATTGAAGCGGCGCATATTGACGGGGCAGGAGAATTTCGTACATTTTTGCAGGTAGTCCTTCCGTTGTCCAAGCCAGGTGTAGCGACAATTGGGCTGTTTACTGTAATTGCTTATTGGAATGACTGGTTTTTGGGGATGCTTTATATCTTCGAAACAGAAAAATATCCAATTCAGACACTCCTGCAAAGCATGCAGAACAGTCTGGAGGCACTTAGCCAATCATCAGTTAATGCACTGGAATATGCACAGATGGCTCAAAATGCTCCGACAGACAGCGGACGTATGGCATTAACTGTGCTGGTGGTTCTTCCGGTAATGTTAGCCTATCCATTTTTCCAGAAATATTTTGTAAAAGGGTTGACTGTAGGGGGCGTAAAGGGATGATGAAAACCGATATGGAAACATTTGTTTATAAGATGCGCAGAGCCGTGTTTTATAATAGAACTGTAAGTAAAACAAATCATTGGAGGGAAAGAGTATGAAGATGAAAAAATTGTTGGGGACAGGCCTGGCCTTAATCCTTACAACAGCCATGCTGGCTGGCTGTGGGGGAAATTCCGCACAGACAACTGGGGACGCAGGTGTGGAAGAGACTGCGGGCACATCTGCAGCAACAGTAGAAACAGCAACGGATGATGAGATTGTCACTTTAAAGTGGTATATGGCGCTTAATCCGATAGCGGCGGACACAGATAAGGTAATTGCAAAGCTGAATGAGTACACAAGAGAAAAAATTGGAGTGGAAATTGATTACACTGTTATTGCAAAACCGGATTATAAGGAGAAAATGTCAACGCTGATTAATTCAGGTGAATATTTTGATATTTGTTTTACCTCCTTTGCCAGCCTTAATTATGCGCAGTTTGCAGGGAGAGGTGCCTTTCTTGACATCGCACAGATGCTTCCGCAATATGCGAAGGAAACTTATGATTTTGTTCCTCAGGAATTATGGAAGGCAGTAACTATTAATGGAAAAACCTATGGAATTCCTACATATAAAGAAATGGGATGGCAGACAGGTTTCTTTGTGAACTCGGATATGGCTGATGAGTACGGAATAGACCTGAATACGGTAAAAACACTTGAAGATTACACTGCCGTGCTCCAGACTGTTAAGGAGAAATCAGAAGCGGCAGGTAAAAATGTAATTGGTATCTGTGGAATGAACTTCTGCCATGCAGTTCCTTATGAGAGTCTTGGGGGTTCGGAAAAAATGGCTGGTGCATCTCCTGTTTCAGCCTATGGGAATTTCGAGGGAGAAGAAGAGGTGTTTAATCAGTATGCGAGTCAGGAATATATGGATTATTGCAGTTTGATGCGAGAATGGTACAATAATGGCTATCTTCCGGAGGATCCTGTGAACTATGATACCGATTCTGCAAACAGAGATAATGATTTTACCAACGGAAAGCTGTTCTCGTATTTTATCTCTTATGCGCCTGGTGCGGCGGAAAGTACCGCTGCCAAAACCGGCCATGGCGTAACCTTTGTGCCGTTAATGGCTCCTCTTCTTGAAACCAGAAGCGCACAGGGAGGCTTATTAGCCATTTCTTCTGCTTCGAAGCATCCGGAAAAGGCATTGGAATTCCTGAATCTGGTTAATACAGATGAATACGTGGGAACACTGCTTCGTCATGGAATTGAAGGAGAGCATCATACTGCAGTTGGAGATACACAGGTTGACAGGACAATGGGCGGCAAAATAGCGCCTGGGGATAATGGATATGACTATACCTTCGGATGGGAATTTGGAACAACCTTTAACCAAAAGTGGGACATTTCCTATCCTGAGAATATAGAGGAAATGTTTTTGGAATATAATGAAACATCAATCGCGGCTCCTCATCTTGGATTTGTGTTGGATACGGCGCCGGTAGAAGCTGAGATTGCCGCATTGACGAGTACTGTAGAAGAGTATGGTAAAGCTCTGGAAAAGGGTATGGTCGATCCGGAAGAAAATATTCCGAAATTTGTTCAGGCATTAGAGGATAATGGGGTAGAGGTACTTTTGGAGGAAATCCGCAGACAGCTTGGTGAGTGGCAGGCCTCTGGACAGTAAGAATTAAAGCAGCAGGAGAGGAAATGGAAATGGATATAGACAGGCAGAAAAAGTTCGAGCAGAAAATAAAGGAAGGGACACATGATTACAGTACGGAAAAGGATTATGTGTATCCGGAGGATCCTATAGTAAAGGAGAATCTGGAATGGTTTCAAGATCAGAAGCTGGGCTTCATGATTCATTGGGGGCCGTACTCGCAGCTTGACGTAGGCTGCTCATGGCCGCTTTCGGATTCAGATGCTATCTGGTGCCGTGATAAAAGATTGGATTGGGATATCAGCGGGGAAGAATTTAAAAAGCAGTATTTCGACCTGAATAAAACATTTAATCCCATCAGGTTCGATCCGCAGAAATGGGCGGAGGAAATTCAGGCTACCGGGGCAAAATATCTGATTTTTACCACAAAACATCATGATGGATTCTGCATGTGGGATACGAAATATTCCGATTATAAGATTACTGCACCGGATTGTCCGTATCATACAAACCACTATGCGGATGTTTGCGCAAACCTGTTTGAAGCCTGTCGTAAAAAAGGGATTGCTATTGCCGCATATTTTTCAAAAGCGGACTGGCATATCGACAGCTATTGGAGTAAGGATGGAGAACGGGGAAATTATATGGACAGAGGACCTTCCTATAATCCGGAAGAGCATCCTGAAAGATGGGAGGAATTTGTTCAGTTTACTCACAATCAAATCAGGGAACTGGCGCAGAATTACGGAAGAATTGAGGTGTTCTGGTTTGACGGAGGCTGGGTATGTGAGAGGGAAGGCGAAAATATCAGGCTTGGTGAAGTAATTGATGAAATAAGGAAATTCCAGCCAGGTATGCTCTGCGTAGACCGGACAGTGGGAGGACCTTATGAAAATTATGTGACGCCGGAGCAGAAGGTTCCGGAGAAACCTTTGCTTGTGCCCTGGGAGAGTAATCTGACATTAGGAACCTCCTTCTCTTATCGCTTTGACGACAACTATAAATCTACCAGAGAGGTATTGAATCTGCTGATTGACATTGTGGCAAAGGGAGGAAATCTGGCAATTAACGTAGGCCCCCGTCCAAATGGGGTATTGCCGGAAACGGCTATGGAACAGCTGAAAGGTATGGGAAGATGGCTGAATCAGTTTGGAGATGCAATCTACGGAACAAGGGTATGTGCGCCATATAAAAAAGACGGTATTGCATTTACAAGAAAAAAAGATATGATTTATGCTATTGAAACATTTGATTCCGATGATGCTGCAGTAAATGAGGAAATATGGATTCCCTATGAGGGAAGTGTAAGCCGTATTTTATATATGGAGAATGGGAAGGAACTTCCTTTTGAAAAGAAAGAGGGAGGATATGTTGTAAAATTGCCGGAGTACTGTGGGGAAAAAGCGCCATTAGGAAGGGTATTCTGTCTGAAGTAAAAGCAAATATTTTCTGTTATGCCGGAGATTTATGCGAAGCATGAATCTCCGGATTTTAAAAGGAGAACTGATATAGTGATGATAGATAAAGAAAGACTGGGAAATTATCCTGCTATTACCCCAAAGGAATTGGAGGAGGCGGCAGCACAGGCAGTAAGGCAAACAAGGGCAGCTTTAGTTGAATTCGGTGAGGCATTTAAAGGGATATACAGTGAACATAATTTTTACAGTAAAGCGGATAATTGTCAGTGGACGAATGGATTCTGGACAGGGGAACTATGGCTTGCCTATGAACTCACAGGAGAAGAAGATTTTCGCAGAACAGCATTGAAACATACGGAAAGCTTTCGGATCCGACTGGAACAGGAGATAGAAACAGATACTCATGATTTGGGATTCCTGTATACACCCTCTTGTGTAGCGGCATATAAGCTGACAGGAGATGTGAAATCCAGAGAGACTGCATTGCTGGCGGCACGTAAGCTGGCATCACGATTCCATGAAAAAGGACAGTTTATTCAGGCTTGGGGAAGTATGGAGGAACGTGAAAATTATCGCTTGATTATTGACTGTCTGTTGAATCTTCCTTTGCTGTTTTGGGCATCAGAAGAAACGGGAGATCCTATGTATGCCAATATAGCAAAGGCCCATTTGGATTCTGCGCTGAAGGTGGTAGTCAGATCGGATTTTTCTACCTATCATACGTATTACTTTGATCCAGATACGGGCCAGCCGCTAAAGGGCGTGACTCACCAGGGATATAGTGCGGAGTCGGTATGGGCCAGGGGCCAGGCCTGGGGAGTATATGGGATTGCACTGGGATATCGGTATACAGGAAAAAAAGAATATCTTCCTTTGTTTGAGTCTGTAGCAAATTATTTTTTAGAACATCTGCCCGATAATTTGATTCCATATTGGGATTTTACGTTTTCCGAAGGAAGTTTGGAACCCAGGGATTCTTCAGCCGCAGCAATAGCTGCCTGTGGCTTTTTGGAAATGGCGGATTTGCTGGATAGTGAAAAGGCAATGAACTATAGAAAGAAAGCCATGTGTCTCATGAAAGCACTACATGATGTATGTGCGGTCAAAGAACCATCTATTTCTAATGGACAGCTTCTCCATGGAGTATATGGAAGAAAGACTCCCTATAATGATTGTATTGATCATGGGATTGATGAATGTAATTTATGGGGGGATTACTATTATATGGAGGCATTGGTTCGCTTGTCTAAAAAGTGGAGGCCGTATTGGTGAAGCATATGGAAAATAGTATGAGTGACAGCAGATTTACTTTAGGAAATGCTTTTCGAATCAATAACCAGGAGATTTCCCATTATCCCATTACCTTGGTTATTCATGATCAAAATTATCTTTGTTGGACGGCTTCCGGAGAAAAATGTTTTAAAAATTTTGCGCCTTATGCCTGGTTAGGTTATTCTCCATGGTTCACCACTCAAACGAACTGCTCTGATCTGCCTTTCCATTACCCTGTCAATATTCAGATAATTGATCTCCTTTTAGCTCAGGGAGAGTATGGGATTATTATCTATGCTTTTTCTGAAACCACAATAAAAAAGCCGGGTACAGCGGATTTATGTAAATATGTAAAGAAAAGATGTGGCAATGCGCAGCAAATACTTCTTAAACTTTCAGATATGGACGATAGTAGTATAAAAGATAAATTTGCAGGTGAAATTGGCATAAATCTGATGGAATATAAATCTATAGAAGTTGCGGTTACAATGTTCGAACAGATGAAGGAAAATATTTTACATATGAAAAAAACTGTTTATTCAGACAGATTAAATCGAGAACAGGCAGAGTGGACAAATTTTTCCTTTACAGCGCCGCTTCAGGAGTGTGGACATCGTATTCTTCTTGTGGGTGATTCTATTAGTGTAGGTTATGGGAAATTTGTACAGGACTTACTTCCTGACTGTTATGTGGACAGACTGAATACCAGTGAGGGCACGCATCACCCTAATTTATGTAGAATGCTTCAGATTGCTTTAACACAGTACCCTTATAAAGTACTCCATATCAACAATGGAATTCATCTTCATGGAATTTCCGTGGAGGAATATTCGTGTAATCTTCTTTTTATTTTCCAGTGGATTCACATGATATCGCCGCTTACAAAGATTATTTTTGCCACTACAACTTCTGTCAGCAGAAAGAAAAAAGTGACGGATGCCTATCAAAGTAAAAATTTCCAGTTAGGCGGCAAGGATCCATTAGATAATGGGAGCCGGGAAATGCAGACAGAATATTATTACAGCCCGGAGGATTCTGCATTATATATTGAATTAAACAAAGCGGCAATTAATATATGCAGTATTTGTAATATCCCGGTTAACGATTTGTTTTCCCTGTGTGTATCGGAGAACTTATTGAAAGCGGATCCGGTTCATTTCAGAGAAAGCGGTTATCGGAGACTTGCGGAGGCAGTGGCAGAGGCGGTGAGCTTCTGTTTGAAATGAGTAGTAGAGGGGGGAATGAGAATGGGCGAAAAAATAAGAAAGGGTGTGTATATTGAAAAAGGTCCTGAAGATTTTGAAATCGTTCAGCAGGATAGTGACGGCTGTGCGGAACTGACATGGTCTGGATTCTGGGTGATGGGGGAGGATTACGACAGCATTGATGTATATGCCAGAGTGCTTTTAGAGAACTCTGGAGAAGAAGTGATTGCCTACACCTGTTGTGAACGCCTGGCAGATAAATGGTCTGTAACCATGAGGATACCGGCCGGAGGCTTATATAAGCTGGAGACAGGGTTGTGTGTAAATGACAATCCTGTAAAAAGCTGGAATATTATGGGAGATATGAGACATTTTTTTGGTGTCGGAGATGTATTTGTACTTGCAGGACAGTCAAACAGTGCCGGCTTTGGATTGGGTGTTGTACAGGATGAGCCAGTACTCGGGGTGCATGCATTAAAGCTCAATGACAGATGGCAGATAGCCAGTCATCCATTAGGAGATGGTACTGACGCAAAACATATAGAAAGTCTCAGTGTTTGTAACCTTGGACATTCCCCGTATATTCATTTTGGAAAAATCCTGTATCAACATCTGAATTACCCAATTGGTCTGATACCAACATCACGTGGGGGCGCTTCCCTTGGTGCCTGGAATCCTGCTGAGGATGGTGATTTGTACCGAAATATGCTGGATATCACACAGAATTTAACAAATGGCTATAAGGCAGTAGTGTGGTACCAGGGGTGTACAGAGGGACAGAGAAAAGATGCATGGAGATATGGAGAACGTTTTCAGAATATGGTGGAATGCTGGAGAAAAGACAGTGGATATCCTGAGCTTCCGTTTTTTACCACTCAGCTTAACAGATATTTAAGAGAAGCGGATACAGAGACAGATCAAAGCTGGGGCATGGTGCAGGAAGCTCAGCGGCTGGCACCTTACAGTATTCCCTACTGTTTTATCCTTCCTTCTTCCGATATACCGATGTCGGATACGATACATAATAGTTCAATGGGCTGTATGATGCTTGGAGAACGGCTGGCCTATCAGGTTTTGTATCATTTATATCAGTTAGGAAAAACATTTACCAGCACTGATTTAACAAAAGTAGAGCAAATGGCAGAGGACAGTATTAATCTGGAATTTGGCGGGTCAATGGATTCATTAGAAACTTTTGATGTTCCAGCAAGTGAACTCGATATTATTGTCAGGGATTGTAAAGGCTGTGTAGAATTGTGTGATTATAAGGTTAGGGGAGGTTCCATAGTTTTGTATCTTAAACGGGAAATATCAGGTTCATGTACCATAAGCTGCGGCAGCCGGAAAAAAACGTCTGGTATGATACCGGTAGATAGAAGAACCTATATGCCTGTCTTATCCTTCTATGAGGTACCGGTTATGCCAAAAAAAGGAGAATGCATATGAAACCGCATGTAATTATTATTATGGCAGATCAGTTAAGGGCGGATGTTCTGGGAAAAGGTTTTACGCCAAATATTGATTCAATTGCAGAGGATGGAATAAAGTTCAACCATGCATATTGTTCCTGTCCTTTGTGTGTTCCGGCAAGAGGTTCTTTTTTTACGGGAACATATCCTAATCATAATGGTTCCCTGATTAATCCGTGGGAACCTAAAGATGCGGAATATGGTTATGTAAAAAATGGAATCAGTAATCTATACGAAATTATGGAAAGTGATTGGGACAGCATCCATAGTGGAAAACAACATTTGTATACGGAAGGCGGAAAACTGGAAGATAGGATAGTTTCTCCTACGAAATGGTTTTCCACTGAAAAAAGCTATAAAGAATATTTAAAAGAGAACGGGGTAGCCATGCCAGGAGGACCTAAATTCAGAAACAGGGTACCGGAGATGGTAAATGGAACTGCAACAAAGGTGAGCAGCTATTCAAATCCGGAGACAGGTCTCTATAAAGAAGGAGAAGAATTTTACTTTGATTCATATTTTGCAAAACGGGCTCTGGATGGTTTGAAAACAAGAAATCGTGAAAAGCCGCTTCTGCTCAATGCCATGTTCCTTGCGCCTCATCCACCGTTACATATTCCTGAACCATGGTATAATTTTGTTAAAAATGAAAATTTTGAGCTTCCAGACAATGTGGGGGTTTATTATCCTAAACAGTCACCTCTGCAGATGTATAATCTGACAGGAGTGATTGGCGCAAGATACAGCAGAAATGACTGGAGGGAGTCCTGGAGAGTATATTTAGGCTTGGTTTCCATGCTGGACAGTTATGTAGGGCAGCTTTTAGATGAAGTGAAAAAACAGGGAATTTATGATGAAAGTCTTATTCTTTTTACAAGTGACCATGGTGAAATGCTCGGTTCACATGGCTTGTTTCAGAAAATGTGCATGTATGAGGAGGCTGCGAAAGTTCCCCTCTTTCTGAAGTTCCCGAAAGGATTCATACCAGTACAAAAAGAGATTAATCAGGTGGTCAGTCATGTTGATGTGCTTCCTACATTATGTGATTATCTGAAAATTAAACCATCGAACAAAATGGATGGAGAATCATGGTTGCCTTTGCTGAGCGGAAAAGTAACGGATGATGGAGAGGGGACTGCATTTCTTCAATATGATGGAAATGGCTCAAGATCAAATTTTCAGAGATGCATTGTAAGAGGACGTAAAAAGCTGATAATTGATTTTTTCAAAGATGAGACATTTTTTGAACTATATGATTTGGAAAGGGATGAACAGGAAAAGGATAATTTGATGTTCAGACCGGAATATGACCTGACTGCAAGGGAACTGGCCTCTTCGTTGGCAGCACATATGGTAGCAACAGGAGATCTGCTGTCGATGCCGCCGTTCCATCCGGGAAAATTCAGGGATCTGTATAAAGACTTCTCAGCATTATAAAAGGAGGCAGATTATGCTGAAGGAATTATGTGAATCCCTATTATCGGAATGGTGTGATGCGCTGATTGAATTACAGTTAAAAGATACTGGGAAAAAAGAACTGGACGGGGCAATTTGGTGCCCGGCATGCAAAAGAATTCATGGAAGATGCTTTGAAGCGATGTACCCTTTCCTCTGTATCGCTCATAATTCTCCATACGAGAAACAAAAAAAACTGCTCGATGCTGCAAATCGTCTGTTTATGTGGGCGGAGCTGAATATCTCCCAGCCAGATGGCTCTTTTATTAACGATACAGATTCTGATTGGAAAGGAACTACGGTATTTAATGTGATTCAATTGGCAGACTGCCTTTTGCATCATAGGGAAATACTGCCAATTGAAGTGGCAGAGGCATGGAGCAGGAGACTCCGCAGGGCAGCAGATTTTCTCAGTGGATTTAATGAACTGATGGATAATAATATTAATTATCCGGTAGCCAATGGGTTGGCGCTGTTAGAGTGCGGACTGGTCCTAAAGGAGCAGCGCTATATCAGAAAAGCACGGGAATGGATGAAATATTCTCAGGCTGCATTTACAGAAAATGGATTAATTTTTGGTGAAGGAGTTCCGCGATACCAGAAAAGTCCAGAGGGATGCGTTCCGGTAGATATTGGTTACAATGTGGAAGAAACATTGCCGTCTATGGCACTGTTTGGCTGGTTGGATAAAGATGCACAAATTATGCAGATGGCGGAACAGGGCTTTATGAGTCATTTAGACTTTATGCTGGAGGATGGTGCATGGGATAACAGTTTTGGAACCAGAAATTTTAAATGGACCTATTGGGGGAGCAGAACTACTGACGGCTGTGCCCTTGGTTATTTACTTTACGCGGATGAACATCCCGAGTTTGTGGAAGCGGCGGGAAAAAACCTGGAACTTTTAAAACAGTGTACCTTTCAGGGACTGCTCGCCGGCGGCCCTCATTATGAAGCGGCAGGTCAGAAGTGTTGTATTCACCATACTTTTACCCATAGTAAGACTGTGGCAGGAATTCTGGATTGGAAGCTTTTTGAAACTCATGAAAAAAAAGCGGGAATCCGAAAAAAGAACGTATTGCAGACAAAGCAAAAACGTATGGACATCTCTTACTACAAAGAATTGAATACATGGTTGATTACAAGAAAAAAAATGAGAGCCACAGTTACTGCTTATGATTGGGAGTATCTTTCTGGAGGCCATGTCAGTGGTGGAACGTTATCTCTTCTTTTTCATGGAAACGCAGGTATTCTTATTTGTGCGGGTATGGGAGAATATTCACAAAAGGAACCGGCAAATATGCAGGTCCCGCGGGAAGTCATGCATGAATGCCTTGCCCCTCGGATTGAGTACAGGAAAGAAGGGATCTTATACAGCAGTATTTATGAATCCCGGAGTGTGGTTGGGCTGCAGGAAAAATGGATTGTTGTAAAAGGAAGAATGAAGGATATTGGTCATACCTGCGCACAACGAGAGAGGCTGGAATATGAATTACGGTATTTAATCAGGGAGGATGGGCTGGATTTGGAAGCATATTTTTCACAGGGGCGGCTGATTTGTCCCTTGGTTAGCAGAATGGATGAAGAAATAAGCTTTCAATCATTTCATACAAAGGAAAGTGAAATCGATCATGGTAATATTTTGTTTATCCATAAAAAAGATTGTATCTTGAAAGTTGAAACTGATTCTCACATGGAACTGCCTTACGGGACCAGCCGTATTTTTAATCTGGTTCCGGGACTGCAGGCAATACGAATAGAAGGAAAGCCCCAAAAAGGACGGTTTTGTTTACATCTGGATATCCTGTAAGAAATGTATATGTAGATTAAGTAAAAGGAGAATATAATGCAGATCCCCTCTAACCAGTCTCTTGTGACTGACTATGATGTTTTTTCAGCTTTTGATTTATCCCTGCCGGAGCTTGGTACTATCCGGAGCGCATTAGAATCAGAAAATATCGCTTTGGCAAAGCAGGAACTTATACATTATTTTGAAACCAGAAAGAATACAGTCTATTATTATGACTGCAGGAAGCTTCCACTGATGTCTATAGATACGGATAGTACACCTTATGTATTTCAGGCGGCTTTAGGGCTTAAGGGTAGCTTGAAGGACTTCTGTTTGTATGCAGGCAGGAAGCTTATGAAACATATCTATGTCCGCCCTGGTGGAGAATTGGAATTATTTCTGGGAGACAGTTATGAATATATGCCGCATTTTAGCTTTTATGAAGATCAGGGAAAGAAAAGCAGAAGCATTCTGGACATTTTTGTCAGAGGACAGATTTTTGAATATTTGTCAATTCTTTATCATGAAACGGGCGATTGTAAAGTTTTGGAGGAATTCCGCTGCCTGTATCAGGCTTTTTTCCGGACATATCCGCTGATTGTTGAAGCAGACTGTATATCAGAAGGCCGTTTTTCAATGGTGGAAGAAAGAGATATAATGAGTGCCGGGTTCCTGGCCATTTCAATGCTTAGTCTTTTATATACGCGGATTCCTTATGAGATTCCATCCGGAGAAGCTTTTGATATCATAAAAAATCTATGGTATCTTGGTATTCAATTCCGTAGATTTGATGATTCTCCTTATCAGGATTATAATCATCATCTGTGGGAAAAAGGCCTTGTTCCGTATATCCTTAGTATCATGCTGCCGGAAATTCCCGATTTTTTAAAGATGCGGGAGCGTAGTATATCCATTATTAACCGTCATATAAAGCAGGATTTTAATTCGCACGGAGGATATAATGAACATTCCATTTCATACTGGGGCGGAGCAGCGCTGGGGGAAATGCTTTGCCGCGGTATCAGTCTGGCTCAAAGGAACAAGCAGCAACTGCTTGATTCAGAAAGCAGCAAGCGGATAAACTGTACTTTTAGCGCGTTGGCGGCTATTGCACCTCCGGGGAAAACTTATCCTTCTGTAGGAGACGGTGGGGAGCTTTTAGTTAATCCTATACTTGAAAATGGAATATATTCTGTTGAAAACGATGACTGCAGACAAGTTTTGGCTGTTCGAAATGAAGCAGCAGGAGATGGAAGCTGCAATGTACCCTTGGACTATTGTGACGATTCCTGTGGATTTGCTTGTTCCCGAAATTCATTTTCTCCTGCTGGAAACTATTTTCTTATGTCTGTCAAAAACTGCTGTGGTTCTTCCGGACACAATCATATGGATATGCTGTCATTGAACCTTTCCTTTCATGGGGAGGATTTTATAGGTGAACCTTATGCTCATTCCATTTATCATACAGTACGTATGGGAACGGACACAAGGGGATATCTTTATAATATGGGGTCGCACAATACAGTTTTGGCATATGGACGGCCTGTTGTGCCGGATGTAACCTTTTCTGACAAATGGGGGGTTTATCGCCCTGATTCTCCGGTAGATATCTTTCTTACTGCAGAAAAAGGTGTTTATCTGGAGGCTCATCATGATGCCTACTGTTTCTGTCGTCATAAAAGAAAATTGATTTTTCACAGGAATAAAGGAATATTATTAGAGGATGAGATCATGCGGGGTAACCGTATGCCGGAAGCCCATATACAGCGTTGGCATTTTATGCCGGATGTTTCATGTGTCCAGATTGATGCCAACAGTATTATACTGCAGAAGGGTGCAGTAAAGGTTATGTGTATCTGGTCAGGTTTGCCGCAGTTCCGATTCTGGAAGAATAGTTCACTTTATCCGGAGAACATCAAGAGTGAGGCAGGGCTGGGGATGATTCTTGATGTTTCTTTCAGTGGCTATGGCCAGATAAATGGTGATTTGGCATCCGTTTCTCAGGATATGATGATGGTGGATGCTACAGAACATGTTCCAAATGAAGATATCTGTAAAGATCTGCTCATGCGTCTTTCTTTTCCGGAGACAGAAAAAGAACTTGTACAGATTTTGGGACAGTTTGAAGAGTTATAAATGTTAGGGTAATCAGTCGAAACAATTGTTTTAGACTGATAAAGGCATAAAGTTACTTTTTTTGTTAAAAAATAACTTTTATTTACACATACTCTGCTTTGAATATATAAGTGAAATTAATATGGGAAATATATATTGGAATTTAGAACCAATATATATTTCCCGTATTATTTATTTCAAAAAGATAGAAGATTGTTTGTATTTCTGCCATGGACCTCCTTTTTTGTTGCAAAAGAACAAAAAAGGAGGTTCATATGAGAAAACAAAAAACACAGTCACTGCAGAACAGATTTTCAGCTTACGTGGTAGCAGCTGTTGCCAACCGCAGAACCAGATATCTGGAAAATAAAAATGGAATGAACGAAAGGGGGTATACTGCCGTGATAATACTTGAGCGGACGTATCTGATTTTTCGGATGATTTCAACAAATATGTTATGGCTCAGATATTGCAGGAAGCAGGAATTGATTTTTAACCGTGTCTTTGAAGAGTTGGGAAAAAGACATGGTATC
>NZ_KE992678.1:43500-46134 GCF_000466465.2 Clostridium sp. KLE 1755 | reverse complement strand
TCCTCCTCACAGCCGATGCTGGAAGCGCCGCCCTTGACTTCTGTTAAAAGGCGTATTAAAATTAAATAAAAAATTTAACAGCCAGGAGACCCCAATGGAAATTTCAGCAAAGGAATTAGCTCAACTCATCAACGTATCTCCCGCAACCGTTTCCATGGTATTCAACAACAAACCGGGAATCAGCGAAGCAACCAGGGACCTTGTCTTAACCACGGCGGCCAAATACGGCTACACCCCCAAAAGCGCCCCGCCCGCTTCCGCCTCTTCCAGAGTCATTCAGCTAATCAATTACAAAAAGCATGGAAAAATAGCGGCCGATACGCCCTTCTTTTCCCAGCTGACGGAAGGCATTACCCAGGAATGCCGCCGTCAGAACTGTGTGCTGCATATTTCCTATTTTTATGAAAATATGGATATTTCCGCCCAGCTCACATCACTGAAGGAGGTGGACTGCATCGGCATTCTGCTTCTGGCTACGGAAATGCAAAGGGAGGATTTCAAAAAATTCAGGGATTTTCCCGTACCGATTGTGGTACTTGACTGTTATTATGATGAGTTGAAATACGACTGTGTACTGATCAATAATATTCAGGGAGCTTTCAATGCCACCAGCCACCTGATTAAATGCGGCCATAAAAAAATCGGCTACCTGCGTTCCAATCTGGAAATCAGCAACTTTGCGGAACGCGCCGACGGCTATTATAAAGCGCTGCGTACAAACGGCATCAGCACCTCTCATCCTTACGTCCACGCCATTTCCCCTACGGCCGAGGAAGGCTATCAGGATATGCTGACGGTTCTGGATGCGGATCCGGAGCTGGCGGATGCTTATTTTGCGGATAACGACATCATTGCCGCCGCCGCCATGAAGGCCTTCCGTGAACGCGGCTTCCGGCTGCCGGAGGATATTTCCATTATCGGTTTTGACGATATGCCGCTCTGCGATATGATGGTCCCGTCCCTCTCCACCATGCGGGTCCGCAAGCAGGAGCTGGGCGCCGCCGCCATTGCGCGCCTGATGGACCGGATTGCCGATAACAAAAAGGAATACCTGAAAATCTCCATGTCCACCCAGTTAATCAAAAGAGAAAGCGTCTCCGTTCTTACGTGAGACGCTTCACTTAACATAGCTGTTCAGTTTCTTTACACGATACGTAATGCAATAACCAGTTGTTACACCAGGCATCGACCTGCCTGACAGCCCTATCCATATGATAAAAAGCCATTGCTTTCACCTTTTTAAACCAGCCTGCGTGTAATAGAATGACCTCGCTTAGGAAACACTATTCAACACGCAATACAGATAACATAAAATACAGATGACAGGAAATTTTTATGGAAGCAGATTGGAACTTAACAGAAGCAATCGAATATTACCGAGGTCAGAACGTATCCCAGGATCAGCAGGCTCTCATTGAGCTTTTACGCGAGGTCCAGGCCGAAAACGGCGGCAGCATCCCTGCCTGCGCGCTGGAGGAAATCACCGCGCAGCTTGACATCCGTCCGGCTATACTGACGGCAATTCTCAAACGCTGTCCCGGCCTTCGAACTCAAACTGCACCGCACAGCCTTGAGCTCTGTGCCGGCCCCAGATGCCAAAAACGGGAATGCGCCCGTCTCCATGCTTTTATAGAAAAAAATTATCAGGTGAAAAACGGCGGAATCAGTGCCAAAGGCGGTTTTTCCTACCGCCTCACCGGCTGTATGAAAAACTGTGCAAATGGACCCAGTATGAAATGGGACGGGAAATTATACTCACAGGCCACTCCTGAGCTGCTGCGTTCCCTCATTGAAAAGGGGCAATCGAATATCCTGCGGTAAACAATTGAATATCAAGCTTGCAGCACTGCAAGGCAGCGGGATATTTGGTCTACGCTCCGCTTCGGTCGGTGCGAAACATGTGCCACTGGCACATAGCACACCTTGCGGCAGTCACCAAATATCCATGCAGGCATGGCTGCTTGGTGCATTGCCCGCGGAAATAAAAAAGTTCTCCCGTATAGTCAAAATGCCGGACATTATGCCCGGCATTCCTTTTGTGAAAAACGGCTTCCCTGGCAGCAAACCTGGGATACGCCATTTTAGCTTTTTAATCAATTCCATAACTCATTGCTGTATATATTTTTCCGCCTGTGCCTTTGACAGGGAAAAAATCTTTATCATTTCGCTGACTATCTGTTCCCCAGACTTGCCAACTTCCAGGTTATAGCTTACAAAAGCGTGTATTCCTTCTGCTAACCCTTCCGCCAGCCCAGCTTCCCGTCCATCTTCGTAGCCATCCTCATAAAATTCCTTACTCAGGCTCTTCATCACCTTTTCTTCGTCATATTCCGTTAAAAGCGCATTCATTACCTCTGCCCTCCTCTGACTCAAAAAATGGTATATTCCTCAATATACTCCTCATATGCTTTTCAACAGAAACTTTCCGTGAACTCCGCAAAATTTTTTTCCGCCTGTGCCTTTGACAGAGAAAAAATCTTTATCATTTCGCTGACTATCTGTTCCCCAGACTTGCCAACTTCCAGGTTATAGCTTACAAAAGCGTGTATTCCTTCTGCCACCCCAGCTTCCCATCCATCTTCGTAGCCATCCTCATAAAATTCTTTACTCAGGCTCTTCATCACCTTTTCTTCG